>CAZJBO010000024.1:0-15219 GCA_964544075.1 uncultured Anaerolineae bacterium | reverse complement strand
TGCTCGGCATAGAGTAGAGTCTAACAAAAGGAGAAAACATCATGGCAAGGCCGATAACTCTTTTTACCGGACAGTGGGCAGACCTGCCGCTTGAAGTATTAGCAGAGAAGGCCGCCGACTTCGGCTACGATGGCCTAGAACTGGCCTGTTGGGGTGACCATTTCGAGGTAGACAAAGCGCTCTCGGATGACGCCTACATCCAGAGCCGCCGGGATATCCTCGAAAAGCACGGTCTGCAATGCTGGGCCATCAGCACACACCTGGTCGGCCAATGTGTGTGTGATCTGATAGACGCGCGTCACAAAGACATCTTGCCTGCCTATGTGTGGGGCGACGGCGACCCCGAAGGCGTGCGCCGCCGCGCCGCCGCCGCCGTGATGGATACCGCGCGCGCCGCTGCCGAACTCGGTGTAGAGGTAGTGAACGGCTTCACCGGGTCTAGCATCTGGCATTTGTTCTATTCCTTCCCCCCGGTCACGCCGACAATGATCGACGCCGGGTTTGAAGACTTCGCCGCCCGCTGGAACCCCATCATGGACGTGTTCGATGCGGTAGGCGTGAGGTTCGGCCTTGAGGTACACCCGACCGAGATTGCTTATGACCTCTACACCACCCGGCGCGCTCTGGACGCCATAGATAACCGGGCCGCCTTTGGCCTCAACTTTGACCCCAGCCATCTACACTGGAACTTTGTAGACCCGGTGCAGTTCATCAACGAGTTCGGCGACCGCATCTATCACGTCCACATCAAAGACGCCACCACCACGCTTGATGGACGTTCCGGCATCTTATCCTCTCATCTGAACTTCGGCGACCACCGACGCGGCTGGGACTTCCGCTCGCCGGGGCGCGGCACGGTAGACTTTGAGGAGATTATCCGCGCGCTGAATCGCATCAAATATAATGGGCCGCTCTCGGTGGAGTGGGAGGATAGCGGGATGGAGCGCGAGCATGGCGCAGCCGAGGCGCTCGACTTTGTGCGCCAGCTCGACTTTGCGCCGTCGGAGCTTGCCTTTGACGCGGCGTTTGCCGAAGAATAAAACAGGGTTCGCACCCGACACTTAAAGGAGAGGACAAGATGAGTGAAGGTGGTGGCTTTAACAACATGGTCGGCGCGAAGGCCGAGGGCAACATACCGGAGATTGGCGTAGGGATGTTGGGCTATGCTTTTATGGGCAAAGCGCACTCCAATGCGCTCAAGAAGCTGCCGTACATGATGTATCCGCCGGTCGCCATCCCGAAGCTGGCGGCGATCTGCGGGCGCAGCACAGACGCGGTCGCCGAAGCAGCACGGCGCTATGGCTATGCACGCTACTATACCGACTGGCGCGCGATGCTCGAAGATGACACCGTCCAAGTGTTCGACAACGGCGGTCCCAATGACGCACACGCCGCGCCGTGCATCGCGGCAGCCGAGGCCGGCAAACACGTCTTCTGCGAAAAGCCGATGGCACGCAGCGCCGAAGAAGCCAAAGCGATGCTCGACGCGGTAGAGAAGGCCGGGGTTAAGCACATGGTTGCGTTTAACTATCGCTTCGTGCCGGCAGTAGTACAGGCGCGAAAATTGATCGAGAGCGGAGCGCTGGGGCGCATTTTTCATTGGCGCGCGGTCTACTTACAAGAATGGATCATCGACCCGAACTTCCCCAAGATTTGGCGGCTCGACAAGAGCTTGGCCGGCAGCGGTGCGCTCGGTGACCTGGGCGCGCATATCATCGACCTGGCGCGCTTCTTGGTGGGCGAGCCGAAGAAGATCATGGGGATGACACAAACCTTTATCCGGGAGCGCCCGCTCCCGGATGGCAGCGGTACCGGCAAGGTGGATGTAGACGATGCTTTCGTCGCGCTCTTCGAGTTCGAGGGCGGCGCGCTCGGCACACTGGAGGCGTCGCGCTTCTGCCAGGGGCGCAAGAACCACCAGGTGTTCGAGATAAACGGCGAGAAAGGGTCGATACGCTTTAACCTTGAACGTCTCAACGAGTTGGAAGTGTTCTGGGCCGACGCAGAACCGCGTGAAACGCGCGGCTTTACCAACGTGCTCGTCAGCGAGCCATTCCACCCGTACTGGGAGAACTGGTGGCCGCAAGGCCACATAATCGGGTGGGAGCATTCGTTTGTGCACGAGTTTCATCACTTCTTTGACGCCATAGTCAATGACAAAGATGTCGCTCCCTACGGCGCGACCTTCGCAGATGGCTATCGCAATGCGGTGATCTGCGACGCGATTATCGAATCTGCGGCGCGCGGCAGTGCGGTTGATCTCAAATAAGGTACCTTGCTCTCTGTGGGCGCCGGGCCACTTGAAGGTGGCTTGGCGCTCCGCAGCAAGTTGTTCATACGCCCCGGCTCGCGCGGTTGCCTCCCGCCTCAACGAATGCTAGAATCACATTGACTTACCTCTGCCTGCATCGCCAAAACAAAGAACAGGAAAAACCATGTTCTCCAAACGCACGCTGCACTTGACCATACTTAGCCTCATCTTGCTCGGCACACTCGCGTGCAACCTCACCAAAAAAGCCGCCCCAACAAGCAATACCACACCTTCCCCCGACAACATCCCCGACACACTCCCCACCGTGACGATCATCACACCGGTAGACGGGGCGACCGTGCCGAATGGACGGCAAGTTGATATCCGCGCGGTGGTTGCGGATACCGGCGGCGGCGTAACCCGCGTCGAACTGCACGTTGACGGCAGCTTGGCGGGCCGGGTCGAGCCGCCCGACGGCCCCCAGATTTACTGGACCGTCCAGCAAGCGTGGACACCTCAAGAAGCCGGTACACACAGCATCGAAGTGATCGCCTATCGAGGTGAGGTAGCCAGCCGCCCGGCCCCGCTCACCCTCAACGTGCAAGGCGCGGCCCCGACCACTGCGCCGGGGGCATCTGCGTCGGGCGGATGTACGGCCACCGTTAATGCGAGCGCGGGCTTGCGCGTGCGCGGCGGCCCCGGCACGGTTTATGCACACCTCTACTCTCTACCACATGGCACCACCGTGCCGATCACCGGGCGCGTGGGCGACAACTCGTGGTGGCAGGTGCGCGCGAGCGATGGCTTGGTGGGGTGGGTTGCCGCCGAGTACACCGACCCCAGCGGTGATTGCCGCCGCGTGCCGGTCGTGCAGCCGCCGCCCCCGCCCACCGCAGCGCCGGATGCCGCACAACACAGCGCTGCACCGGCTGCCAACCTGCAAGTGTCGAACATCGAGGGTCCTAGCGAGGTAACTTTGGCGAGCGGCAGCGTCACGGCGACCTTTGTCATCACCATACAAAACACCGGCACAGCGGAAAGCGGCCAATTCAACCTGAGCTTCTACTCACATGGGCGCACCGGCAGCGCTACCCCTCAGACTATCACCGCCGCCTCGCTAAAGCCGGGCGAGACGATTACCGCCATCGTCAGCGGCACTTATAGCGCTGCCGGGCAATATACCGCCGAGGCCGTCGTCGATAGCGGGCAAGAGGTGGCCGAAAGCAACGAGGGTGATAACGTTCGTGCTTTTGGTATCAAGATCAAAAACTAGCGCAGAGTTGGGCGACCCAAACCGGGTTGCGGTACAATTTGCCGGGTGCGCTGCGGCGGCGCACACTCTATTTTATCTAACAGAGAGGCAAAGCATACGGCATGGCCCTACGCAGCATAATCTTTGATCTTGGCGGCACACTTATTGAATACCACACACCGCATAATTGGGAGCGGCCCGGCCTAGAGGCCTTCCGGCACTACCTTGCCGCGCAAGGCTACGCCGCACCCTCTACCGAAGACCTGCTCGCCATACACTTACGCGAAGTCGCCGCATTCCACACACGCCTCAATACAGACCCTCACGCCAACCTACGACAAGACGAAATCTTGCGCGCCACGCTTGCCGATGCGCACGTCTCGCTCCCCGCCGCGAGTTGGGAGACAGCACGCGAACGCTACTATCAAGCCAGCTATACAAACGGCAAGACTTGCATTGACGGCGCGCTCGAAACCCTGTCCGCGCTGCACGCACAGGGCTTCAGACTGGCGGCTCTCTCCAACACGGCATGGCCGCGTCACCGTCTTGACGTGCTGCTCGATCAATTGGGCCTGCTCCGCTACCTGCCGGTGCGCTTCTACAGCTGCGACGAGGCGGCCTGGAAGCCCTGGCCGACCATCTTTAAACGCACCCTGGACGCGCTCGGCCTTGCGCCCGAAGAGGCTGTCTATGTGGGCGACTATTACGAATACGATGTGCAGGGCGCACAGGGCGTCGGGATGCGTGCCGTGTGGCTGCGGCAGCCCGGACGCTCCCCTATCCCCGGCGTCACCCCGGACGCCAGCATCAACACATTGCCAGAACTGCTTACGGTGATCGACCAATGGAGGCACGAATGAGTGACAAACTGCGCGGCGTGATCTTTGATCTCGGCGGGACGTTGATCGACTACTGCCCCGGCGCTGCTTGGCAAGATATGGAATATTTGGGCGCGTCCGGCTGGTATGACTATCTCACCGAGCGAGGGTACAAACTGCCCGGTGTCGAGACGGTGAAGGCCGCAGTCTGGACACAAATCCAAAGCGCGTGGTCCGCGTTGGAGCAAGGCCCGGCACAACAAGAGCAATACGACGCACTCGGACTCGCCCGGCAGCTTCATTTAGCGGCGGCGCGCATCGGTATTGATCTCGACCCTGCCGATCTAGATGCATCGGTGCGCAGCTATATTGTGCCGATACAGGCGCAAGCCGCGCCGATACCCTACGCAGCCGAGACCTTGCAAGCGCTCAGCGCGCGCGGGTTGGCTTTGGGCCTGATCTCTAATACCATGTGGCCGGGAGCGTACCACGAGGAAGACTTGGCGCGCGCGGGCTTGCTGGAGTTCTTTGCCCCCAGAGTGCGCTTCTTCTCGGCAGATAGTGGCGAGTGGAAGCCCAACGCTGCCATCTTCCACATGGCGCTGGATGCGCTGGCGCTCGAACCAGCCGAGGCAGTTTATATCGGTGATAGCATCGTGTTTGACATTCAAGGCGCACAGCGCGCCGGGATGCGCGGGGTTTGGGTTGAGAACGACGATTTTGTCACACTCAAGCAAATGGAGCGAACCATAACGCCGGATGGCAGCATTGCACAACTACAAGACCTACTATCTATCGTCGATGCCTGGACATAGGAGCAACTTATATGGCAAATAAACACAACCGAACGAACAAAGCCGGCAGCGCAAGGCAGCGCAAGGCCGCTGCCTACGCCGATCGTGTCCGACGACAGCGCCGGAAGAACTATACCTTCATCGCCGTGATCGTGGCGGTAGTGGCGCTCGTGCTTGTTCTCGTCATCTGGAGCAACCGGGACATAGAACTTGTAACCACCAGAGATTTTAGCCACTATGACGGCATTCCGGTTGATACGACCGAGGACGGGCTGCCCCGGCTCGGCAGCCCTAACGCGCCGGTGGTGCTGGAGGAATACTCCAGCTTCACTTGCGGCCACTGCGCACACTTCCACGACACCTTGATACAGTTAATCGATGAATATGTCAGAGACGGCACGCTCGCGGTGGTCTTCGAACCATCCGCCGGTAACGCGCTCTCGCGCCTCGGCGCCGAGGCAATGCTCTTTGCCGTGCGGCATGACCCTGTCAATGCCTGGGATATGCACTATTTATTGTTCTCGTGGCATGGCACCGCGATCTTCCCCTACACACAAGGCAATGTATCCGAGGCTGCCGGGGAGATAGGCCTCAATCGTGCCGAATTTAACGCTTGCCTTGACGAACACACTACCTTTAGTGTGTTGCAGGCAGTCGGTGAGCAAGCACAAGAACGAGAGATAAACGGCACCCCCGCGCTCTTCTTCAACGGCGCGCGTCCTGAATGCGGCGGCGACGACAAGTGTGAGGGCAACCTGCCTTACAACATCATAGTCGATAATATAGAAAGGCTCTTGACGCAAGCAGACCAGGACACAGAAGCAGAGGACAACTAGCGCCGCGTGATGCTTGATCGGTGTTTATTCACCTTACGGTCAGCGTCGTTACCGACTACGCAGCACCAGGTGAATAGATACGATAAATACCAACCGGGAGAATAAGGGAAACACTATGACCAAGAAGAGACGAAGACGGAAGCGCAGCACAACTCAGATCGTGGGCACGGTCATCACAGCCCTTGTTGCGATGTCCATGCTCGCGGCAATGTTCCTAAAGGTAACCGGGGGACAAAGCAACGAGACGAACAACATCCACATTGACACCAAACGCTATGCCAACATCCCACGCGGCACCACCGAAGACGGGCTGCCCTACCTGGGCAACCCGGACGCGCCGGTTGTGGTCGAAGAATTCTCCGACTTCACCTGTCCGTTCTGCACCCGGTTCCATGCCGAAGTGTTCGGGGAGTTGGTCGAGCGTTACGTCGCAGATGGCCGTGCACAAGTTGTCTTCATCCCGATGCCTTCCGGACACACCGGGTCCGACGAGGCGGCGCGCGCATCGATGTGTGCGCTCGGAGAGGGTAAATTCTGGGAGATGCACGACATCCTCTTTGAACTCTATGGGGACTACGGCGGCGAGGCTTTCACCGCGCAAGATACCCTGCTCGGCGCGGCAAAGGCGCTCGATATAGCCGAGGAAGACTTCTTGACCTGTCTCTTTAGCCCGACGACTACCGCCCAGCTCGAAGTCAACACCGTCTTCACCGGTGCACGGTGGAACACGGTCGGCGAGCGCTTCACCACACCTCGGATTTTCGTCAACGGCGATATGCTTTCCTCCTGGGCCGACACCCTAGAACGAGTCGAGGTCGCGCTTGAGGGATAACATAATCATCTTTGATGCCCACGAAGATATGGCCTGGAGCGCGCTTACCTTCAGCCGAGACTATACCAAGAGCGCGCACGACCTACGCCGCCGCGAGCAAGAGAGCGCCTCTATCGCGCCAAAGGTTAACGACTCGGCCACGCTCGGCCTGCCCGATTGGTTGCAGGGCCACATCGCGCTCATCGCTGCGACGCTCTTCGTCGCACCGGCCAAGCATTGGTCCGGCGCGTGGGAGACCATCATCTACGATACACCCGCCGAAGCACACGCCCATGCCGTCCGCCAGATCAATTATTATGAAGAGCTGACCGACCGCAGCGACCGCATCGACTTGGTGAAAACAAAAGCCGACCTAGACGCCGTGCTGCACACCTGGGATGACGCCGCCGCCCCAGACGCACGGCGGGTTGGCATTATGCTCAGCATGGAGGGCGCCGACCCCATCGTCGCGCCAGACCAGGTAGAGGCATGGTATGCGCGGGGGGTGCGCGCGGTCGGTCCGGCCTGGACCGCGACCCGTTATGCCGGAGGTACGGGTGCACCCGGCCCGCTCACCGACCTGGGGCACGCGCTTCTAACGGCGATGGCGCCACTCAACATGGCGCTTGACCTAAGCCACATCGCCGAAGAAGCCTATTATCAAGCCATCGAGCGTTATGAGGGACCGGTGTTGGCCTCACACAGCAACCCGCGCCGCTTCTGTCCCGGCGACCGGGGCCTCTCGGATGCGATGATTCGCCTGATGGCCGAGCGCGACGGAGTAATCGGGGCGGTGCTCTTCAACGCCTTCCTCAAACCGGGCTGGCGGATGCGCCAGAACCGCAAGGATGAAGTCGGTATAGGAGACCTTATCGCCGCCATCGATCACATCTGTCAAGTGACGGGAAGCGCGCGGCACGTAGGCATCGGCAGCGATCTAGACGGGGGCTTCGGCCACGAATCCATCCCCGCCGAGTTCGATACCGTGGCCGACCTGTGGCAGATCGGTGATGCGCTGCGGGCGCGTGGCTTTGCGGAGGATGACGTAGCGGCGGTGATGGGCGATAATTTCTTACGAGTCTACAATGCCGTCCTGCCGGATTGATTGAAGGAAGCCATGAGTAAACTTGCGCAGTTCGGCACTGCTACCGCTTTGTTGGGGCTGGTATTGGCCTTTATGGGCCTGTTCCCCGGCACGCTTGGCCTCGACCCCACCGAAGGTATCGGCATCCTGCAAATTTTCGTAACCCTCATCGGCTTTGCCTTGCTCAACATGGGCGCATATATCTACGCCAAAGACACCTGGTTTAGGGGCAAGCCCCAAACCCTGGCACAAAGCATCGGCGTGCGCCTCACGCTGACCGGGCTGCTCTTCGCGGCGGCGGCAGGTTTGGCGGACCTCTTAGGCTTCGGCTCGCACCCCTCCGGTAATACCATCCGTCCCCTGCTGGGGCCGTGGCAGGCGGTGGGCTTCGTGATGGGTTTTTGGATATCTACCCTAGGGGTAGCAGTGTTTGTCATTTACGGCAGGTGGACCGACAAGAACGGGGAAGATTAGGGGTGGAGCGCGAGGACCAAACAGGAGGCAGCCTATGCCGAAGCGCCTAAAGGCACTCACGTGTGAAGTGCTCGCGCGGCCAGTATACCACGCTGCCGCACACTCGCCGCATGTCGTAGATGTAGAACTCTTGCGCAAAGGGCTGCATAATACACCCGACGACCTCCGCGCTGCGCTGCAAGCGCGCATCGACGCAGCGGCGGGCGAGAACTTTGATGCGATACTGCTGGCCTATGGGCTGTGCGGCCAGGCGATCGAGGGCTTGCGTGCGCGCCGTGTGCCGCTCGTGGTGCCCCGCGCGCACGATTGCATCACCCTGCACCTCGGCTCGCGCGCCCGCTATACCGAAGAATTTAACGCCAACCCCGGCACCTATTGGTTCACGCTCGATTATCTGGAGCGCGCCGATAGCGACGAGGGTATGGTGATCTTGGGTAGCAGTAGCACGTCGCTGGGTATGCAAGAGACTTATGAGGAATATGTCGAGAAGTACGGCAAAGAAAACGCCGACTACCTCATGGACGTGATGAAAGCATGGCACGCTCATTATAACCGCGCGGTCTTTATCGACATCGGTATCGGCGACCAGACCGAGGCCGCAGCCGAGGCGCACCGGTTTGCGGCAGAGCGCGGTTGGCGCTTCGACCGGATGCGCGGCAATGACATCTTAATCCGGCGCCTGCTCCACGGCGACTGGGGAGGCGACTTCTTAGTCGTGCCGCCCGGCGAGGTGGTCGTGCATCGAGTGGACGAGAGCATATTAGCCAGCGCGCCGCCCGAACTCCCCAAGACCGAGGAAAGCGAGCAGCCCACATGACGCAATATACCGTTGACTTCCAGCCCATCGGCAAGCGCATCGAGGTAGACGAAGGCGTCACGCTCCTAGAAGCCGCACAGAGGGCTGGGGTGGGCTTATCGGCAGTATGCGGCGGCGCGGGAGTCTGTGGCGAGTGCCGGGTATATGTCCACGCAGACACAGGCGTATCACCGCCGAACCATGTCGAGGAAGCCGAGCTAGACGCCGACGCGCTCGGCGCGGGGATGCGCCTTGCTTGTCAGGCCGAGGTACGCGGCGATCTGCGCGTAGACGTCCCTGCCGGGTCGATGTCGGCGCCCCAGCGCACTCAGGTCGAGGGTGAGGCATTGGACGTGCCGGTTGAGCCGGCGGTATGCGCACACGTGGTAGAGCTAACCCCCGCCACTCAAGACGACCTCCGCAGCGATTGGTCACGTCTCTGCGATGCATTGGCAACATGCGGCGTCGAGAGACCATTACACGCCTGTCTCCCGGTCATTGCGAGCCTTTCACCTCGGCTGCGGGCGCAGAGCTGGCGTCTGAGCGTGGCCGTGCGGACCAACGCGCGCGGCTGCGAGGTGGTGCGCATCGGTGCGCCGGACGATATACCGCTTGGCTTTGCGGTAGACATCGGCACAACCAAGCTGGCGGGCTATCTGGTTGATCTGCAAACCGGCCACACTCTGGGGATGTTGGGTCGCATGAACCCACAGATCGCCTACGGTGAAGACGTGATGGCCCGCATCGGATATGCGATGCAGAACCGCACACAGCAAGAAACATTGCAAAGGGTGCTGATCGACGCCCTGAACGAAATGATTGCCGAACTCTGCGCCGAGGTAGGCGTCCCGCCCTCCCATGTTGTCGATATGGTCGCAGTGGCGAACACCGCCATGCACCATCTCTTTGTCGGCCTACCGGTCGAGCAGCTCGGCACCGCGCCCTATGTCGCTGCGGTCTCAGATGCGCTGAATCTACGCGCCTCGGAGCTGGGCCTTGACATCGCCGCCGGCGCTTATGTCTACCTGCCGCCCAATATCGCGGGTTTCGTCGGCGCCGACCACGTGTCGATGCTGCTGGCATCCAACCTCTCCGCGCTGCCCGGCGTCGTGATAGGCCTGGATATAGGCACGAACACCGAGGTCACATTAAGCGCACACGGCGAGTTACTGACCTGCTCTACTGCATCCGGCCCGGCCTTTGAGGGCGCGCACATCCGTGATGGAATGCGCGCATCCGAGGGAGCAATCGAGGTCTTCCGCATCATGGATGGCGTGCCACAGTACCAAACCATCGGCAACGCCCCTCCGGTTGGGATGTGTGGGTCCGGCATCCTGGATATGGTGGCCGAACTGTGCCGTGTGGGGGTCCTCTCGCCAGCCGGCGCGATGGCGGCGCACGAGCGGGTAAGCAATGACAAGCACGGGCCAGCATACCTTGTCGCGCCGGAGGAGGCCACCGGGCACGGCACAGACATCAAGCTCACCCGCGCCGACGTGAGTGAGATTCAGTTGGCAAAGGCTGCGATGCGTGCCGGTATCAAACTCTTGTTGGAAGAGGCCGGGTTGAGCGAGCGTGACCTCGATACGATGGTGATCGCGGGAGCGTTCGGCACATATATTAACGTGGACAGCGCAGTTGCTATCGGGATGTTCTCGCCGCTCCCACGTGACCGTTACCGGCAGATCGGTAACGCGGCGGGGATGGGCGCGCGGCAATGCTTGGTATCGCGCAGCGAACGGGCGCGCGGTGAAGCTATCGCGCGGGAGGTGCGCTATCTGGAGCTGACAAACGATGCGCGCTTCACCGACCGCTTCTCGCAAGCGGTGCTGCTGCTAGAGGACCCGTGGATGTAAGGGGACGGTGAACCGGTGATGGCTCGCCCGGCCCCGTGGAGGTTGGCGAACCGGCTGAGCTACATCACGGCTCGCGCACAAAGCGCGACACACTCTCAATGTGGAAGGTTTGCGGGAACATATCCACCGGCTGCACCGACTCTAGCCGATAGCCCTGCCGCAGCAAACGCTGCGCATCGCGCGCCAGGGTTGCGGGGTCGCAGCTAACATACATCAACACGCGCGGGGCGTGCGCTACCAATGCATCGAGCGCCCTCGGCGCCATACCCGTACGGGGCGGATCGACCACCGCCAAGTCATACGGCCCCGGCGCATCCGCCAGAACCGCCTCAACCGGCCCTTCGATCAAATCTATATTATCAAACTCTGCCAGGTTGACCTCGGCGTCGGTCACAGCCGGCGGATACGATTCGATCGTGGTCACCATGCCGGCGTCTGGTGCGATGAAGGCGCTGAACAAACCAACCCCGCTATAAAGATCAAGCACACTCTCGTCACCATGTAGGTTGAGGCCGTGCATCACCTCATCGACCAACAAGCCCGCCGCCGCAGGGTTCACCTGAAAGAAACCGCCCGCCGTCACCCGGAACCAGCGTCCGTTGACCTCATAGCGCGTGTTGGTGCCGCCGATGAGATTGATCGGCACGTTGTCGCTGAGCAGGAAGTTAATCGAGATCGGCATATCGGTCTCAAGCGACGGAGGCCGGTCGTCGGTAGCGCTGAGCGTAATCATCAGCTCGCCATCTGTGCCCACCTGCAGACGCACCCTGTCAATCTCCGGCGTGCCCTCAAAGTCAAGTTCACCGAGCAGGTCCATCAGTTCCGGTCGGATGATGTGACATTCCTCGATGGGGATAATGCGCCGGTTGTCGTCGGACCAGAAGCCGAGCGCGCCGGATGTGTCGGTGTGGAAGGTCGCCTTGACACGGTAAGCCCACTCCCCTACCGGGCCGGGCAGAGTCTCACGCACAGAAGGGCGGTCGAGCTTGCCGACACGCTGCAATTGGTCAATCATCACAATGCGCTTGAGCCGGAGTTGCGCGGGGTAAGCAATGTGTTGCCACTGACAGCCGCCACATCCGCCCTGCTTGTAATGGCTACACGAAGGCTCGACACGGTCGGGCGAAGCGTCGTGCAGCGCGACGATCGCGGCGAAGGCGAAGCGCCCTTTATCCTCGGTGATGCGTGCAGTGATGTGCTCGCCTGGGAGCGCATAAGGCACAAAGATAATGCGGCCTTCGTGCCGCCCGATGGCAGAGCCTCCGTGGGCCATGCCGATAAGTTCAAGTTCGAAAGTATCTGTATTCATACTACGAGTATAGCGCCCGATATTGCAGCATCAAAATGGAGTAGACTATACTGTAGCGATATGGGCGGTCGCGCATTGCCCAGCTCGAACGCATCGTCCCGCCGGAGGGTGAATGATAACCGTAATCGCAACCGTGCTCAACGAGGGCCAAAGCATCCGCCGCTTGCTAGACTCGCTCGCCGCGCAAACACGCCAACCCGACGAAGTGCTCATCGTAGACGGTGGCTCACACGACGACACCGTTGCCACCATTGAGGCGTACGCCGACCGCTTGCCGCTGCGGGTAGAGGTAAAACCCGGCGCGAACATCAGCGAAGGGCGCAACGCAGCCGTCATGCTGGCACGCGGCGACATCATCGCCAGCACCGATGCCGGGGTGCGCCTTGACCCCGGCTGGCTGGCCCATATCGTCGCTCCGCTCGAAGCAAACCCGGAGATGCAAGTGGTTTCGGGCTTCTTCGTACCCGACCCACACACACCTTTCGAGATCGCGATGGGCGCGGTGGTGCTGCCGCGTGCAGACGAGATCAACCCGGCGACCTTCCTGCCATCAAGCCGGTCGGTGGCCTTTAGGCGCGCAGCGTTCATGGCAATCGGCGGCTATCCTGAATGGTTAGACTACTGCGAGGACTTGGTGTTCGACTTCCGATTGAAGGATAAGTTCGCGCCCTTTGGCTGGGCGCCGGAGGCGCTGGCACACTTCCGTCCACGCCCCAACCTGCACGCCTTCTATTTGCAATACTATCGATACGCACGCGGCGACGGCAAAGCCGACTTGTGGCGCAGACGGCATTTGATAAGATATAGCACATACTTGGCGCTCCTGCCCCTGCTGCTCTTGATGGGGGCCAAGCACAACCCGTGGTGGCTGCTATTGATTCTGGTCGGCGGCGTGGCGATGCTGAGGCGACCTTATCGTCGTCTGCTGCGCGAGCAAACAATCGGCACCATGATACGGGTCGGCTGGTGGGTGCCCATCATCCGCATAACCGGCGACATCGCCAAGATGATCGGCTATCCGGCGGGGCTTTGGTGGCGGTGGCGTCACAAACCGCCTCGGTGGAAGGCAGCGTAAGGGGAAAAACATGCTTGGAATACACAATATCAAGGTCGCCTTGATGGACTCGGACTTTTATGCACTGCAGGCCATCTACAGCTACCTGGCATGGGACCGCCGCACGCGCGTAGTGGCGCGCGCCACCACAGCTGAGGAATTGTTGATGCAGCTGGAGGGCATCGCGCCCGTCGAGCGTCCCGACGTCGCTTTGTTTGGGATCGATTGGGCACATGATGTCGGCACACTGCGCCCCGCCATTGAAGCTCTGCGCAAGCAGGTCGGCATGGTCCTATGTATGTCAATCCGTGCCGAGCGCGCGCGCATCATCGTCGCAAACGAAGCCGGAGCACGTGGCTATCTGGTCAAAGGCGACGTGCGGCTCTGCATCGCAGCGGCCATCGTCTTTGCATACTACCGGGAATTTGTCGTCAGCGAAACGGCGGCCCGCGCGCTCGACGCCCCATCTACGGACGTGCTCAACCATGCTGTCGTGCTCCCCAAGCAGCGCCGCCACCCTGAACTCACACACCGCATAGCAGAAGCGCTGCGCCTATCCGTAGTCGAGGGCATGTCGGCAGAGCTTGCCGCCGATGAAATGGGCGTGAGCACATACACGGTCCGAAGCTATGTGAAGGACGGGTACCGCATCCTAGAAGCGCACGACGACGCCAACTATCCTATCGATATGTCGCCGCAAGAGAAGGCCTTTATGCGCTTCACCGCGCTCGAAGACCCCGAAGGATAACCCTACCCCTCCGCGCAGAATACAGAGGGATCACCCAGCAAGGGCCGCACCGCACGCAGCGCCGCCAGAGAGCTAAAATAGAAAAGGTGCGCGGCACAAGCGCAATCGGATGCGCCGAACCCCACCGCCGGCACAGCGGCACCGGCAGCGATGAAGGTCTGTGCCCATATGCACTCCAAACGCGCTTCCTCGACCATCTGCCAGGTCTCAACAAGGCGCGCCGGTGGGTGGAAGTAGTCAATGTGCCAATGCCGACGCTTGGCAGTGCGACGGTGCCGCCCGATCCGTGCCGACAACCCGCCCGGCCCCAGCGCGCTGCCCACATAAGCATACGCACCCACCGCAAAGCGCAGCTCTCCCAACGCCCCCACGCGCACGGTGGCCGACGCATCTAATGCAAACACCAAAACGTAGGTTCCCTTACTCATACACTGCGACCTCAGGCACACGAAAAAGACCCGGCTCTTGTGCCGGGTCTACGTCGTCCATACCGTCAAATAGCTTCAATCTGCATCCGGTGGGGGCACGGGCAGGTCTTCAACCGCGACCTCTTTATACACTTCCCCAACCTCGATCAACATCACCGGGATACCATCGCGGATTGGGTACTTATAGCCCGACTCGTGCGAAACCAACCAGCAATCATGCACCAGCTCCAACCGTCCGGGGTCATCGCCCTCACCATGCACGGCCACCGGGCAACGCAAAATCTCCAGGAAGTCGGTGTTAACAGCATCGGTCATATTGCACGCTCCTCTTTTATGATCTCGCATGAAGTATAGCACCGGGCGTGGGGGCGTCAAGAGCGGAGTCTTTCTCTTCTATTTGCGTGTCGTCCCTCCCTTGACCATCGCACGATAGCCTTCGTAACCGGCAAGCCGCGCCGCATCGTATGCATCCTTGCTGCGCGCCAACATACGCATGAGATGCTTGATTCTGGGCGGGACATCTACGCCGCCATGCCGAGTTAAGACCAGACCGGTGATCTCCGGCTCGTCACGCCTTCGCCAGACCAGCCACCCTTTCTGTGGATGGAGCCGATAACCCACCTCACGTAGAAGCACACGCACGGACTGCTCAAAACCCGTCGGCACCTCACAACCTTCGGGCCAGCTAAAGGCCAGATCGTCGCAATA
>CAZJBO010000023.1:0-15358 GCA_964544075.1 uncultured Anaerolineae bacterium | reverse complement strand
TTGTCCCGCACGGCTTTGGCGGCACCTATCTGCTGATGCTCATCACCTCGTATGGTGGCATCCCGATTGATTATCGCACTACCCCTCCCACCGTCAACTTCACCGACCCCGCCACCGTGGATGCCATCCGGCAGGTGCTCGACCTCGCCCGCGACGGTTATATCAAATACAGCAAGCTCGGTGACATAACCAATGCTGATATCAGCATCGGTGGCGAGACTAACGTTGCCATCTATCCCAGCTCGGTTGATTTCTTCGGTTTCGACTTCGGCAGTTTCGGTCTCTCTGATGAAAATGTAGAACTTTCCGTCACCTACCCGCGCGGTAATCAATATGCGCCCGCGTCCTATTCCATCAGCACCGCCTACATCAGCGCCAATGCCGAGAACCCCGACGCTTGTTACCGCTGGCTTAGCTTTATCTCGCGGCGCACCGAACTGCTCACCGGGATGCCGAGCCGCCGTTCAATGTTGGATGGCCCCGCGCTCGAAGCAGTACAAAGCGCAGAGCAGATAGCGTTCTATCGCTCGTACGACGCCTTCCTACAGGAGCCAAGCACGATAGTGCATCCGGCTTTTAGCCCCAACTCTGGCGGCGTGGGCAACTTCTTCCTTCAACAGTGGCTGTTCCGTGCCTTCGACCGTTACATAACGGAAGACCCCGATCTAGAGACGGAGCTGGCCGAGAGCCAACTGCTCGCGCAAGGCTATCAAGAATGCGAGGTGCAGATACCGCCCTATGATCCGGTCGAGTATGAGGACCAGGATACCTATCTCCAGAAGTATCTCGAATGTGCCATCCTGGTTGACCCCAGCTACAAAGCTTTCTTGGACGGGGAAGAGTAAAGCTAATGTACCGCATCTTCGACCGCCTTCTATTCACCCTGGAACGCATCTGGCAGCATCGTGTCTTGGTGATGTGGGCACTCTTAGGTATCTCGGTGGCGACCACGCTCGCGTTGAGCTTGGTGCTCTACATCGACGCCGTGAATACCAACTTGCTCACCGCACAGCTCGACGATCCACCCTATGCCTTTCGCTTCCGCTACTTGGGGAGCTGGAACGGCAACATCACCCACGAGGACGTGAAAAGCGCGAGCAGCGCCATCGACCAGGGCTTTACCGGCTTGGTCGGGCTGCCGACCCTCCGCGAGGTGCGGTATGTGCGCGGCGGTGCCTGGAACTTCCGACGTGAGGATAACGTTGCGCTGGGTGCGTTCGGCCTGGGTATGATAGAAGGTGTCGAAGATCAAATCGAAATCGTCGCCGGCGCATGGCCGCCCACAGAACCTGCCGCCGAGGGCGCACGGGTTCCGGTGCTGCTGCCCGAATCTATGCTCTATGAGATGGGGTTGCAGGTTGGCGATGTGCTCACCGTCGCGCGCCCCGGCGCCTCCCCGCTTGAGATGGAGGTGAAGGCGCTGTGGCGCGCGGTCAATGGCGACGACCCCTCGTGGGTCTTTACGCCCAAGTTCTTCGATAATGTAATCCTGACGACAGAAGATAATCTATGGCTTGCTCTAGAAGGCGTCGAGAAGCCGGTTGAAGAAGCCGCGTGGTACATCAACTTTGACGGGGCGACCGTGCTCACCTCCGATGTGAGCACGCTGCTGAAGCGCATGGTTGACGGCCAGCACAACATCAATAAAACCTTGCCCGGCATCCGGCTCGACGTATCACCGGAAGACGGTCTACACGCCTTCAGCAAGAAGGTGCGGGCGCTTACCCAGCAACTGATAATTGTAGTCTTGCCGGTGGGCGGAGTCGTGCTCTACTTTGTATCGTTGGTGGCCGGCCTGCTCGTGAGCCGCCAACAGCAGCAAGATGTGACGCTGCGCAGCCGTGGGATGAGCATTCGCGGCATCCTAAGCGTCCATATGCTAATGTGGTTGATCTTGGTTGGAGTCGCGCTGGCGGTGGGCGTCGCCGCGAGTCCGGCAGTGGTGCAGTTGGTGGGGCAGACCTCGTCTTTCCTGCGTTTCGATTTGAACGGCCCCCCGCTTCATATCGCCTTTACATCGCGTGCTATCACTGCCGGGGCGCTCACCGGGCTGCTCGCCGCGAGCAGCGGGCTGTATATGGCGTGGCGTACTACCCGCCAGACCATCACCAGCTTCAAGCAAGGCGTCGCCCGCGCCTCGAAAGCATGGTGGCAGCGCCTCTATCTCGACGCGCTGCTGCTCATCCCGGCGCTCTATGTGCTGTTCACGCTCTCGCGGAAGGGTGGCCTGACCTTAGAGGCCGAAGACCCCTTTAGCGATCCGCTGGTCTTTCTTGGCCCGACGCTGTTTATCCTCAGCTTGACGCTGCTCTTCCTTAGGCTGTGGCCGCTCTTGCTGCGCGTTGGGGCGTGGCTGATCGCCTATACGCGCAACATCACGTTGCTGATGGCGTTCCGTGAGCTTTCACGCGGCATCGGACGCTATCGCGGCACGCTTTTGATGATGTGCTTCACCCTCAGCCTGACCGGGTTTACCGCGTCAATGGCTAGCACGCTCGACCGCAGCTTGGTCGATGTGGTGAATTATAAAATCGGCGCGGATGCCGTTATGGTCACTGCCACCGATGCGCAAACCGAGCGCGGCAAGACCGATAAAACTACCGGGCAGCAGACTTACAAGGTCACCGGCTTCAACATCCTGCCGGCGGTAGACCTGCTCGACGATGCGAGAGTAAACCAGGTTGCGCGGGTAGGTCGCTATCCTGTCCGGATGATCTTGCCGGGCCAGCGCCTCGAAGGGACCATCTTGGGTGTAGACCGTGCAGCGATGGCCGATGTGACACGCTTCCGCGCCGACTTCGCCACCGAGCACATCGCCGATTTGTTCAACCGGTTGGCCGGCCAGCATCGGAATGGAGTCATCGTCAGCCGCCCCACTTTTGAAGCGCAAGATTTGCGCATCGGCCAAGAGCTGGAATTAGAGATAAACGCGCTCAACACCTGGTACGAGATCGAGATGCCCATCGTCGGTGTGGTGGATTACTTCCCCACGCTTGACCCGCGCGAGAGTTTCTTCTTGCTGGCAGACCTGAAGCCGATCTTCGAAGCGGTCGGGACTCCGCTGCCACATAACGTCTGGATGCGGCTTGAGCCTGACGCCGACACGGAGACGCTGCGCGCTGTGGCGCAAGAGATGGGCTTCCCGGTGTTGGAGTTGCGCGACCCCGACGTGGCGCTGCACACTGCGCGCTCGGCTCCGAGCCGACGCGGGGTGTTGGGCTTCCTATCGGTGGGCTTCGTGGCGGCCATCTGCCTGACCCTCATCGGCGCGATCGTCCAGATCACTGCATCCTTCCGTGCCCAGACTATCCAGCTTGGCTCTATGCGTGCGATGGGGCTAAGCGGTATGTCGGTGGCGGTGTATATGATCGTCTTGCAGGGCACTACCGCCGCCAGCGGCATCCTGAGCGGCACTTCGATAGGCGTAGCAACGCCTTTGTTATTCTTGCCGCTGCTCGACTTCAGCGGGGGCCTCCCGCCCTATATGGTGCGGGTGGCGTGGAGCGAGATCACGTTGGTGTATCTCGCGATCGGCGCGGTGTTGTTTGGTGTGACGCTGCTTACGACGATCATGCTGGGCCGCGAGCGTGTGGCGACGGTGCTGAGGATGGGAGAGATATGATGGCCTCGGTTCGTCTGAGTGGTTACAAGATTTTTGATAACGAGAGTGAATAATTATGCAAAACAGCTTAAAGTTGGTCTTTATTCTTATCATCATCGCGCTCGCTGCGACGGCTTGTGGCACAGGCTTGGACGGCAGACAAAGCGCCGCGCAACCCACCTCTACGCCTCTGCCGACCGCACCGGCGGTCGCGCGCCCTACCTATCTGGTGCAGCGTGGCGATGTGCAAAAGATGCTCCAGTTCAGCGGGCGTTGGCAGCCGCGTGACCAGTTGGGCCTTTCCTTCGAGGTGCAGGGGGCGGTGCGGCAGGTGACCGTGCGGCGTGGCGATGCGGTACATGCCGGCGATCTTTTGGCGGACCTTGATGTTACCGAGATGGAAAACCAGTTGGCCTCGGCCCGGTTGCAGTTAGAATCGGCACAGTCGCGTTTAGAATCGGGCAGCCACGGCAGTGCGCAGACGGTCGAGAATGCCGAGATTGCGTTGGCAAACGCACGGCTTAGTCTGGAGAGCACCAAAGATAGCAGCCCCTGGACGTCGCTTGAATCGGCGCGGCTTGGTCTGGAGAGCGCAAACCGCCAGCTCGAAAACGCGCGGCGTGCCTATAACGAGGCTATCAGCCGTTCCGACACCCCGGCTTCGAGCGTTGACGCGGCTTATCAGGCAGTGAAGAGCGCCGAGAATGCCGTCGCCAATGCGGAGATCAGTTACTACTCGGCAGCGCAGAGTTTTAATAACCACAAGTATCAGGTAGCACAGGCCGAAAACAGCGTCATCCAGGCCGAGCTTGCCTGAGAGCGCGCCCGCAGTGGCGTCGGCACCGATACCACGAGCGCCGACGCGGTGCGTTCGGCACAGCTGAGCGTCGATCAGCTCGAAGCGAACATCGCGCGCGCTTCGCTATATGCGCCCATCGACGGCGTGGTCTTGGAGGTGACGATCAAGGCAAACGATGCAGCGAAGGCACATGATGTTGTGATTACGATCGGGCAGCCAGAGCCGAAAGAGGTCATTGCAACGATCCCTATCGCCGATGCGAATCAGCTCAGCGTGGGGATGGTGGGGACGTGCCAGGCGGTAAACCGCCCGGAGACGGCGGTGCAGTGCGCGGTACGGCGTATCCCCCTCAGCAGCCGTGACGCCGACCAGTCCACGCGCGTCGGCGCAAATCTGGAGGGCTTGACAAGCGGCGAGCTGGTCGAGGTGAATATGCCATTGCAGGTGCGCCGTGATGTACTATGGTTGCCGCCGGCGGCGATCCGCACCTTCCAGAACCGGAAGTTTGTCGTGCTAGAGACGCCCGACGGCCCGCGCAGTGTGGATGTCGAACTGGGGTTGCAAACCACCGACCGCGTCGAGATCGTGAGCGGGGTCAACGAAGGCGATGTGGTGGTGGGTCCGTAGTGATGATGCTGCGCTGCTGTAACTGTTTAGCCGAGGGGTAATGGAAGTTGCCCCAAAAATCCAATAAACGCGGGGCAGGGCGAGCCATTGGCTCGCCCTAATAGCGCCGCCGATTAATAGAACTTGACCACAATATCGGTGACTAAGTTCGCCGCCTCGTCGCTTCGGTGGGCTGCGTTGGAGAGGTGACGGTAAATCTCGCGCAGCTTCAGCATCTCGACGATGTGTTCTAGGTCTTGCGGTCCGCTAAAGAGCGCGGCGATAGCTTCGTGGTAGATGTTTTCTACCCGGCCTCCAAGCGCTTTGGCGCGGACCGCGTGGTCATTGGCGACCGAGGGGTGCTCGTCTAGGCGATACATCGCCAGGCGCAGTTCTTCGGCGGCGTCGCGCAGCACCTTGACTATCGTGAGGAGGTATTCGTTAGGTGCGACGCCAAGTGTATCCATCTCGTTGACGGTGGAATAGGCATAATCTATCACGTCGTCGATAGCGCGTGAGAGCGCGAAGATATCTTCGCGGTCGATGGGCGTGACAAAGGTGCGGTTTAGCTCGTCGATGAGTATCCGGCGCACTTCGTCCGCGTCCTTCTCGCATTGACGCAGTGCTTTGGCGTTTCTTTTAGATGGCTTCTTCATATATTCGCATAATATATCCAGGCCTTCTACTGTGACGGAGGACTGCTCGCGGAGCCGTTCGATGAAGTTGTTGCGCCGCCGCTTCTTGGTGAATTTTCGTATCGTCTCTTGTATACGGTTCATGATAGTTATCCTTGATTTACAATAGTTGCAACTGTGCGACAATCGAGTAGGCGAATGCCCCCAGTGCGGCAGATACGGGGATGGTGAGCAGCCATGTGACCATGATGCTTTGTGCCACACCCCAGCGCACCTTCGAGAGGCGCTCGGCGCTGCCGGCACCCATGATCGCCGAGCTGACGACTTGGGTTGTGCTGACCGGCCCGCCAAATGCGGTCGCGCCTAAGATGACCACGCTCGATGCGGCTTGCGCGGTGAACCCGTGGATGGGGCGAATCTTATAGAACTTGCCGCCCAGCGTGCGGATGAGCCGCCAGCCCCCGGTGAGGGTGCCAAGCGATATGGCCGAAGCGCTGGCAAAAACCACCCATAGCGGCACGTGGAAGGTCTTGATTGTGCCGCTGGCGAGCAGCGCTGCTGTGACCATGCCCATAGTTTTCTGTGCGTCGTTGGTGCCGTGCGAGAAGGCCAAAGTGAAGGCAGTGAGCCACTGTCCCCGTTTGAGCCATACGTTGGCATGGGGGGTCAGGCTCTCTCCAATGAAGAGCACGAACTTGGTGATGATGTAGCCGACGAGTAAGCCCAGCACGGGCGAGACAAACAGCGCCAACAGCACCGTGGTCAGCCCCGATAACTGCACGGCGGTGAAGCCATAGGCCGTGGCCCCGGCCCCGATGATGCCGCCGATTAGGGCATGAGATGATGAGGAGGGGATGCCGACGAACCAGGTAAGGATGTTCCAGAGGCTGGCGGCAAGCAGCGCTGCCCCGATGACCTCTAACGACATCTCATCCAAGACTTTATCGCCGATAGTGGTTGCAACCGTGCGTTCGACAAGCAGCGCGCCTGCCATGTGCGCTATCGCTGCCATGATAAGCGCCCGCCGAGGCGACATAGCGCGCGATGATATCACCGTCGCTACCACGTTCGAGGAGTCATGCAATCCGTTTAAGTAGTCAAAGGCGAGCGCGATTGCTATGACGATAATCACACCGGGAGGTAATCCAAACATCGTTCCCTTACAGATGAGTATATGTGGCAAAAAAGCCGGCTCTCTACACCGACGTTGCCATTATACCACATCGTTAAGAGAATGCAACTTTGTTTTAACGACTCCTTAAAGAAAATTTAACAGAGCTACGCGCTCCAGCCCTGCCAACCGCGTGCTTGCCAGATTGCATACAGCCCCACCGCGCCGGCGGTCGCCACGTTTAGGCTGGCGATCTTGCCCCGCATCGGGAGCTGTATCGAGAAGTCGCAGGTCTCGCGCACCAAGCGGCGCAGCCCTTCGCCCTCACTGCCGAGCACCAACCCCACCGCGCCTTTGAGGTCTGCCTTGTCGATGGTTTGCGAATCGGCGTTTGCGTCCATCGCCGCCAACCATATCTCGTTATCCTTCATCTGGCGCATGGTGTTTACCAAGTTTCTCACCCGAATCACTTGCAGATGTTCCACCGCGCCCGATGATGCGCTCACCACCGCCGGCGTGATCTCTACCGCGCGTCGGTCTTGTATGACGACGCCATGTATGCCCACCGCCTCGGCAGCCCGCATCAGCGCGCCCACGTTCTGCGGGTCCTTGAGCAGGTCCAGCAGCAGCAAGAACGGCGGCTCGTCGCGTTCTTCTGCCAGCTTGAGTATATCGTCCAGCTCGGCGGCATAAGGATAAGGGCCGGTTTTTAGCAAAACCCCCTGATGGTCGGGCGTGTGGGCCAGGTCGTTGAGCATAGCGCGGGGCACGTGTTGGGTCGGCACGCTGTGGGTATCGGCAAGGTCGGTGATTCCACGGATGAGGGATGAAGTTTTGATCCCATCGGCGAAGAGCAGTGTATAGAACACACGGCGTCCGGCGCGCAGACACTCATATACCGGGTGGCGGCCATAGATGAAGTCTTTTGTGCTGCTGGTGTCCTTTTTGCGAGGATTGCTTGTGTGCTTGACCAATGTCTCTACTCCTTTGCGCGTAAGCGAATTAATGTGCGCCATGCCGTCGCGCTGATCGTCGGTGAAGGCGTCTTCTTGTCGGCAAAATCCCAGCCCTTCCAGGCGCGGTACATCGAACGCGCCGTGAAGCGGCCCTGTGCGTCGGCCTGATCGTGCAGCTCGGTTGCCATCGCGTGCAGCCGTGCATCCTGGCGTGCGCGTGGAAAGCGGCTCAGCACGTCGGTGACGTGCAGAATATCGTACCATACCAGAGGATATTTAGGCTTGCGGAAGTCGGTACCTATACCAAACATGTAGGGTTTCCGTTCCTTCTGGATGTCCCAATGCCATAATAAGCTCTCTATCCCGGCGCGCACGGCGGCGCTCTCGCGCATGGTGGGCATCAGCGCCAGCGCCTTGAGCGCGGTTAGGTTGGCATAGGGGCATGGGTCAGCTTTGCGCCCCGGTCCACGGAACTTGCCGAACTCAGATGCGGAGGCGCAGGGCCAGCCGTTCGCGCGCACCTGCCCGGCGATGTGAGCGGCGGCACGGGTGATCGCCGGTTCGTCGGGCGACACCCCAAGCCGCAGCATGGCGTAGAGCAAGGTGGGCGCATCACACAGCATCCAGCTTAGGTGAGGTGTGCCGTCTCCGCCGAAGTGTTTGTGGACGGTGAGCATGGTTTGGAGCGCGCCGTCCTCGGCGGGGTGCGTCAGGATGAAGTCAACCACGGGGGCAAGCCGGGGGTGTTCATGTGTCAAGCCAAACTCGGCCAGAGCCGCGAGCTTGTGTAGTGGGTGCCCTGCGTTGTTGTGTCGCTTGAGACCTTCGCCCGGCCAGGCGCTCACCGCGTCCAGCAGCGCGCCGATATGCGGGTGCCGCAGCATCGCATCGTAAGCAGCGGTGTCGGTCTGGCCGAGCAGATCGCGTGTGGCGATCACGCGCGCCCAGGGAGGCCCGGTCGTCAGTATCCAATCGATAGGAGGTGCGTTGTTGGACATCATGAACTCCTGCAAGTGTTATGTGAGGGACGGCCTTTGTTGGATTCCCCCACATGGGGGGCGTTCGTGCCGGTGGCACCAACAGAAGCCGGGGTGTCAGTTGGATTCCCCCACATGGGGGGTGTTCCCTACGGTTAGCGTCGCCTCCGTTGGGTTTAGGGCGGCACACACTGCTCCGCGAAGGCCCGACGCCTATTGCCTATTCTACCATTATCGTGTCGAGTTCGAGCATATCGCCCAGGCTTGCCCCGTTGGGACCGATGATGTCGAGGCGTGTGCCGTCTTGCCAGTCGTAGAAGATCATTTGGAGGCTATATGTGCCGGGCGGCAGGTCGGGGGGCAGCAGCAGGGCGTGATTATCACGCAGCACCCGGCCCGGCGCCCACTGCGAGGTGTGACCAAAGCCTCCCACCGGCGCGCTGTGCCGCTCGGTAACCGGCAGATCGTCGGGACCGATGAGGAACAATCCAATGTTGTAGTCAAGGGGAGGGAGCGCTTCGACCTGCCACATCAGCGAGAGGTTGACCGTCCTGCCTTTTCGTATACTGTCGTACCCGATTAGCTTGAACATGGCGCCGAAGGTTGCGCCGGATGTATGGCAGGGCCAGGGCGGTGCGGCGGGCAAGGGTGCGTCGGCGGTGCTATAGCGCACCACGCGCACCTGGGCCGAGATTGCATCGTTGCCGTCGATGGGGAAGTAGTGGCGCGCCATCCATTGCTCGACCGGGCGCACGCTCCAGGGCACGAAGGGGCCGCTATCGACCACCAGCCACACGATGTCGTGCGTGTCGGCCAGCGTGTTGACGATGCGTGGAATCCAGCTCCGTACCAGGCGGTCGGGATTGTCGGAGGTCACCTGGGGGGGCTGGTCGGGTGAGGGTTGTGCGCCTGGGCTGTATGGCATAGTGACGATGTGTAGGCGTTCTAGCTTATTGAAGTTATAGAAGAAATCGCGGTACTGTGGGTTGTTGAGCAGAATCACGTCTTCGGGGGCGGCGACTTGGTCGAGGTAGTCGAGCATCGCGTGGAGGCGTTCGTCTTGTGCCATGTAGTCGCGGTCGGCGGCGGTGTAGCGCGTCAGCGCGAAGTAGAACAGCGCTCCGGTTGCCATGATGATTGCCGCCAACGTTAATAGTGTCCGGCGTGGGCGCAGCGCGCGTTGATGTATCGCCCGTCCTGTCGCTATGATGCCGAGCATCAGCAGGCCGCAGAGGGCGGGGATGCTCAGGTTTCTATCCAGCACGCGCCACCATCCCATACCCCATTCGTTGGGGAAGCGCAGCAGCTTTAGGTTAATGGCGAGATGTGTCTGTGCCGGGTCCCATACCCCCACGGTCCAGGCCGTGTCGTTTTCTATCCAGTAGAAGTAGCTCCCGACCGGGATCATGGCGCCGGCGATCTGTACCCCTATGCTGAGCACAATCAATGTCAGCGCTGCGTATCGCGCCCACTTTGGCGCTCTGCCGGTCTGTATACCCTCAAGTATCGGGAGCGCCGGCAGAAGCAAGAAGCCCGTCAGGGGCAGCATGTAGCGCGGCCCCCAACCCTTGCCGCCGAACCAGTTGTATTTGTGCAGTACGGCATACCCCACCACGAAGGCGGCCAGCAGCGCGGCGGGCGCCAACGCATAGCGCCACGCGCGCCGCTTTGCCAGCGCCACGATGCCGATTATGCCTAACAGCAGTGCCGGTGAGTAGACGAACAGGCTCTTGCCGGGGCTGATGAGGTATCCTCCTACTGCTTCGCCCAGCCAGCCGAATTCGGCGTTTGCCAGCCTGTGGATAATCTCGTAGCCTGCATACCCGGCAAGCGCAGCGATGACAAGCATGGTGGTGATGGTGAGCCATAACATCTGGCGGCGGCGGGCGCGCAGCGCGTGCGGGTTGTTTAGGCGCGGCACGGCGAGTATGAGCAGGGCCGGCAGCGCGAGCAATGCCGCCTCTTTGGTGAGCTGTGCGGCCATGACTGCGAGTATGCCGAGCGCCAGCCAGTGCCAAAGGGTGCGGTCGGCTTCAAAAGTTTGGCGCCAGCGTTCGAGCGCATAGGCGCCGAGGAGCAGGAAGAAGCCGGTTAGCGGCTCGCGGAAGAAGGTCTTGCTGTAAGGCCATGCGATGCTGCCCAGCCCAAAGAGCAATCCCAGCGTCAAACCGATTTTGATGTTGTATCCAAGCGTGCGTGCGAAGGAGAAGAGCACCCCTGCCGTGATGCAAGTCACAAGGTTGTTGAACAAAAGCATCCCCTGTGCCATGCCCACGCCCGGCAAGCGCTCGATGAGCCAGAACCACGGCGTGGCCGCGATGACAAACATCGGGTCTTTGTGCAGCGTGGTCATGGGGATGAGGTCGTTTGTGAGGTTGAGCTGCATATTGCCGCGCCGCGCCAGGCTTTCGGTGGCGTCGAACAAGAACATCTCGTCGGTGGCGATGAAGTGTCCATCATAGCTTATGAAGAGGGCGAGCGCGATGAACGCCATCATGCATATGCATATGGCGGCGGCCTCCTTAGGTCGGGGTTTTTGGACCCATGCCCCATCTGCCCTTTGGACGCTTTTGTTCTCAGAGGAGGCGGCGCAAGGGCTACTCTGCATCGACAAAAAAAGCGCTCTCTAAGTCCATGCCGGGCGGTATGCGCAAACGCTCGGCGGTGATGATCTGCCCCACTTGTTCGATGGCAGCGTCGAGCTTACCCGTCTCGTTTATGACCAGATAGTCGAAGTTGGCGGCACGCCGCATGTGCTCGCGCGCCTTCGCGAGTCGGGCGTCGAGGTCTTGCGGATCACGTCCCTCTGCTTGGGCGCGGTTGATGATGCGGCGGCGGAGTTCTGCGGGCGGCGCGGTTATGAAGATGCTGATGCACTGCCCCGGAAAGCGCGCGCGTAAGAAGTCGGCTCCGTTAAAATCTACCTCTGTGAGTACGAACGTCTTGTCGTCCGGCGCCGCGCTGAGCAGGTCTGCGGACATCCCGTAGAGATGCCCGGTGCCATAGACTTCTGCGCGCTCCATGATCTCACCGTTGGCGTACTTCGCCTCGAACTCTTCGTGTGATATGAAGTTGTATTGCCCGGCCACCCGCTCGCCGGGGCGAGGCGGGCGGGTGGTGTTGGTTTTCGCGCGGTAGATCAGCGGGTTTTGCAGTAAAGCTTTGGTGATGGTGGCCTTCCCCACGCCGCTCGGACCGGCGATGATGAGCAATCGCTTGCGCGCGGTTGTGGGTGTAATCTGTTCTGGACCGATTAACTCTACCACTTTATGACTCCTGTGTGGCCGGGTGCGGCTTATGATTATGGGCGTGTCAGCGTGCAAAGGTTACGCGATATTCCCCCGTGCGTGGCTCGGCCATCGCGCCGGTTACCGTCTGCACGGTGCCGTCAACGGTGTAGGTTAGCTCGAACTCTACCGGGGAAACCGTCCCCTCGCATGGCGATGAGTACATTACTATCACCTCATAGTTGCCGGTGGGTGCCGTGTCCGCCGTCCATGTGATGGTCTCGCGAGGTTGTTCGGAGATGTCGCGGCAGAAGCGGTTGGCGTCTGTATCGATGGCTGCACCTTCCGGTAAGGGGTGGTCTTCCGGGTATGCGACATTGTGCCAGTCAATTGCTATGGGGTCGCCGCCCGCCGCCGGGAAGTATTGCAACACCAAGTCTAGATCGGCGGTTGTGTTCCAGCTCAAAGTGATCTCAATTGCGGGCGCGGTTTCGATTGCTTCTGGTGCTTCTGGTGTTTCTGCCGGCTCCGGTGTTTCGATTGTCTCCGGTGTTGCGTCGGCTTCGTGCGTGAGGGCGAGCGTGATCGTGTAGCTGCCGGTTGTTGTGCCGTCCATCCCATCAACCCGGCCTACGCCTATCACATAATACGCGGTTTCGGTCAGCGTGTAGCTCAGGTGGGCCGTGCCGGTTCCTTCGTCATCTTCTGCCGTCGCCAGTGCAGTTTCACCGCTGCGGTCCATCAGCCCGGCTTGATCGAGCAGCTCGACGCGCAGCGCTAGGTCGCCATCGGTGCGGGCGAGGTTTATGCTTACCGTGTCGTCGGCGTGCCCACCGAAGACGTACGCCACGCCCCACACTTCCGCGCTGATGTCACCGTCGGCGCTCTCGCCATCGGTGAGTATCGTGTAGTCGGCGCTACCGAGGTCGGGGAGCGCGCCGAACTCGTCGGCGTCGGCAGCGGGCGCCGATGCAGGTGCTTCGGCAGGCATCCCCGCCGTGCTGAGCGTGAGCGTGTACTCCCCGCTGGTATCGCCATTTGCACCGTCATAACGGGTGGCGATGATGCGGTAGGTGCCGTCGGCAGGCACGATAAAGTCCCGGATGAGTGAGCTACGGCCTTCGCCGCTGTCGTCATCTCTGGTGATGAAAGTGCCGTTGGCGTCGGCAAGGATCAAGAGCGGGTCGAGGTCACCGGAGGTGACGGTGTGCGCAATCGTGATTACATCGCCCTCGGCGGCTGTGAATGTATAGGTATGCTCCGGCGATGCGTCATCGATCGTGCCGGTGATGGTGTCACCATAGCCGATTTCGTCGGCTTGGGCTGCGGCCAGGCCCACGCTTACACATACGACAGCGAAAAATACAGATATCATCAAGCGAATATATCGAGACATGGGCTGTTACTCCTGCTAAGGGTTATCGTTGACCGGGGTAAGGGTAACATTGACGGGGCCGGGGGGCAATACTTTCCGGTTAGGCTCCTGCACAGCTTCAGTGCTTATCGGTGCTTAATCGAAGGGGAAGGGTGTGCCTTCGGGCAGGGGCGTGTGGGTTATCTGCTGCCAGAACAACACCCGTGTTCTGGTCAGCTCTAGGTATGGCACGAAACCGGCGCGTTTACAGCCCTTGAGCGATGGGATGTTTTGGTGCTCGACGTAGGTCATCACCCAGCGTGCCCCGAAGTCTTGGGCTTTCTCTGCAATCCGAGCCAGACCGTAGGGCATGATACCCTTTCTTTGGTAAGCGTCTAGAGTGTATCCGTACTCAAGCAGCGCTTCGTTTGGCTTGAGCGGAGGGTATAGTCCGTCGAAATAGGCCTGGATTTTGTCGTTCTCGGTCGGCGCGATCAACCATTGCATAAAGCAAGGCTCGTTGTCCTCGGTTACGGCCACATAACAGGTCGGCAGGTTTTCTCTCAGGAAGCGCTGCCTTTTTTTGAGCAGATAGGCACTTCTGCGTGTGATGTCGGGCGCGTTCATGTCGAAGAGTTTGGGGATGTCGGCATCTTCTAGGCGGCGTATTGTCACGGGAATCTTCGCGGGTGGGGCCTCGAACGCGGTGTTGAGGTCTCTGCGCAGCCCGATTGATACGGATTTTGAGTACAACTGACGCCATAAAGCGTCGCAGAGTGCGCAGAACTGTCCGGTTTTCAGCAGAAAGAGGCCCGACTCGAGTTTACGCAATAGTTTTTTCATGCTGTGTACCTGCTGTGGGTTCGGTGGTGTGCTTGTAGCATAAAGCAAAAACGTTAGGAGAATGTGAGGGGATGCAAAGTGTGTTCATGTATCGAAAGGGAATGGTGTACCTTTAGGCAATAGGGTATGGGTCACTTGTTGGCGGAACAGGCGTCGTTTTCTTCTTAGTTCCATATATGGTGTAAAGCCGGCGCGCTTACAGCCCTTGAGCGCCGGAATGTTATCGTAATCGACGAAAGCGATCACCCAGCGCGCCCCAAAGTCTTGTGCTTTTTCTGCGATCTGCGCCACTGCGCAAGGCATGATGCGCTTCCTCTGGAAGGCTTCGGGCGTGTATGCATATTCAAGCAGCGCTTCGTCTGGCGCGAGACGTGGGAACATCCCCTTAAAGTACGATTGTATCTTGTCGTTGGCGTCCGGACCCATAAGCCACTGTAAATAACAAGGCATGTTATCTTTGGTTACGGCAATATAACAGGTCGGCACGTTTTCGTCGAGGAATAACCGCCTTCTCTTGAGCAAATAGGCGCCCTTCCCCGTGATGCTCGGTGCGTTCATGTCGAAGAGTTTCGGTATGTCGTCCGGTTCTATCGGGCGTATCGTCAAGGGAATCTTCGCCGCCGGGGTCTCGAAGGGTTGGGTGAGGTCTCTACGCACTCCCAAGAATACGGCGTCGGAGTATATATATCCCCGTAACACACTAAAAAAGATGCTCAATTGGCCGCTTTTTATTAAATAGAGCGCTGCCTTGATTCTGCTTAACATCTTGTCCTTCTCCAACCATGCGCGACTTTATGTTACCATATTCTACCCTATGACTTATCTTTTACCCATGTAGAAAACCCGTGAGGGAACAGCTCAGAGGGCATGGCTACCGTTTTTATATCAATCGTGGAGCGTGGAGGCAGGCAGCGCACCGGCAGATAGGCGTTACATACAGTTTGCCATCGGCGTGTTTAGCTTATCCCATGCGCGTCTGAGGTAGTTCACGATGCCGCGTCTTGGCTGGTATTGTGGGTAGCGCTTGCTGAAGATGGCCGCCCCAACATCGTATCCGGTGCCGTCGATCATGCCGGTTTCTTTGGCAAGGTAGAGCAGCGCAATCGATGGCGCGCGCGAGAGGCCCAGGTTGCTGTGGATCAGCACCTTGCGTTCGCCGATATGCTGCTTGATAAAAGCAAGCGCCCGGATGAAGAGCGGCGCAGAGAAAGACAGCGCCTGTTCTGCATCGACCATGTTCAGGTAGAGG
>CAZJBO010000022.1:0-15422 GCA_964544075.1 uncultured Anaerolineae bacterium | reverse complement strand
CATGGTCCAAGTCAACCACGGTAGCAGCCAGTGGAGTGTCGGGGCCGGGTTCGTCCGAGATGACACCGCGTCCGCCCGCCCCGGCCACAGCATCAGAGCGGAAACGGTAAAATTGGCGTGCCTCGAAGTCTTCTGCCTCAATGTAATAAACCTTGTCGCTCTGCCGCTGACACTGCAAAGCAACCCGCATCGGCGTGCCACCGCTCATCGACCAATACAGGCGCGGTGGCGAAGTGACAGTATATTGATATACGTGCTCGGAGGGCCTCAGAGTCAGCGCCGCGCTATAGCATGGTGCATATCGTTGATTCTCGGTCGAGAACAACATCAACTGAGCGCCCCGCCGTGCCCATACTACGTCTTCTTGATAACACTTACGGATGGCTCTCAAGATAAGCTCTCGCGGGGCAAAGTCCAATACATTGGTATCAACCAAAATGCCGATAGAGTCATATTCGCCCGCCTCGATGAGCTTGGTCATGGTAGAAAAAAGGTCGCTGTAACGGACCAAACGATAGAAGCGGTCTTGCGCGCCTTGCGCGACGTTTTGACGCAGATAGAAGTCATACCAGGGCTGCGAGTCTTCGACAAGATCGTCGCTTAGGGGGATATAGGGCACCAAGATCAGCCGACCTTCACGGTGAAAGTAGAGCAAAAAGTCCGACATCTCGCGGGTAGTCGTACGCGGTCGGCTCTCGTGATGCAGCTCGTTGAAGTAGATATAAACGTTATAGGTTGGGTAAACGATGATGCCGGTCATCAACACCAATATAAACGCCCCGCGCCCCGCACGCCCCAGCCAGCCCCACACTGTGCACAGCAACCAATAGGCACCCAGAGCGGCCAATAGATAGAGAGCCGGCAAAGCAGGATATAGCACACGCGGATACGCCACCTGCAACACAATCGGTGTGGGAAAGATCACGAGCGAAGCCCATAATATAGGGAGACGCATCTCACGCCGCCGCCAAAAGATCAGACAACCCACCACGCCGACCACCACCAACGGCACCAACGCGCTGTTAATCAACGGTCCTTCGCGCGTGTGGAGGAAATCTTTATCCACCTGCTCGGCAAAGACACGCAAAATGCGCCCCAGGCCATGCAGAAAGGTGGCGACCGGAGCGTCAACCCAGCCCACATCCGCGAGCTTATAATCGCCGCCGCGCCCCCCGATGTAAAACATCGCACGCTTAAGGAACAAACCCAACATCACCACAAACGCAAACCAGCGCCCCAACCATGCCGGCCACTCGTCGAAGCTGCGCTTCTCCCAGAAGTGCAAAACCGTGTCGATAAACAACATCGCGCCACCCACACCAAGCATAGGCAAATATGTATCGTAGGTCACGATGCCGAATCCGAACGCCGTGCCCGCCAGCGCAAAGAGCCACCAGTGCCGATGCTTGAGCGCCAACAGGAGCAATGCCGGTGCCGCTATCACCCAGAGCTTGTTGTGCCCTTCGACCAGGGCTAAACGGCTCGCGCTGAGGTCAACCATCGAAACGCTTAGAAACCCGCTCGCCAAGAGAGCCACCGGCACATTATAAAAACTGCGCACAAAGCCGTAGAACAACAGGGACGCCAACACACTATAGAACGCCACCGCGATGCGCCCCGACAACAGGCTCGGACCAAATAAGCGGTGGAAGGGCGCCTGCATATAGAAGCTGCCCGGCACCCCACCGAAATGCCACTCGCCAGCATGTACATGCTCATGGTCAATCATCGCGCCGACCACTTCAGCAGTCCACTTAGCCTCGTCGCCCTCAATGCCGTATGGTATGCGCCCAATCTCGTAGAAGCGCACACCAAAGGTCAGAAGCATCAACACAACGAACGCCGCGATCTCAACACGGCGCGGCACACGCACCGGGTCGAGGCTGCGGGCGAGCTGTGGACGGCGCCGCCAGGCCCACATACAGAAGCCGTCCGCGCCCAAGATGTAGAACAAACCGGCATAGGTGTAATGCCCGTTGATGGCGAAGGCCTGCCCGGTGACCATTAACCCCAACGTATAGACCAAACCGGCGGCATATAGCACGGCGCGCCCTCCGGCGGCTTCATCCTCATGCCTACGCACATAATACAGCCGCACCCCCAGCGCCATAATCAGCAGCCCGGTCAGTATGATAGACACGGCGGGCAGGCGTGGCGTGAGGGCGCACAACTCGTGATACATCGAGTGGAGGAAGGCCAACGGCGGCGGATCATAAGGGTGCACCATCGCCAGGTCAAATGCGTGCAGATTGTATGGGGTGATTATCAACAGTGCCGCCGCGATCAACACAGCGCCGATGAGAAAAGCTCGACGCACGCGACGGCTGAGAGGTGAGGGCGTCTCCAAAGTGCGTGCTCCTTCATCAAGTATCGGACAGATGAACGCCATTATACAGTGATGCATCGTGTCAAGGCGATTCTTCCGACGAAGATGAAGCGCAACCGCGCCTGTTCTTTTTTCTATAGATCAGAAATCCATTTAGCCAGGATATCTCTTACGCTACGAACCACAATACATAGTAATAACCGATCACGCTTGCCCACAGGACCGTGTCTAGGCGGTCGAGCAGGCCACCGTGCCCCGGTAGCAAATGACTGCTATCTTTCACCTTCATCTGGCGCTTAAACGCCGAGATGCCCAAGTCACCGAAGACGCAGAGCGTGCCGCACAGCAGGCCGATTGCCGCGCCGTGTGCCGGAGTAGTTTGGGCACCAAAGCGCGCGCTCTGCCACAACGCCCCCAACAACCCGCCCGCCATAACCGCCCCTACGATACCTGCCAGGTAGCCCTCCCAGGTCTTTTTGGGGCTGATGCGCGGCGCGAGCTTGTGTTTGCCGATCTGTCGTCCCACCAGATATGCAGCAGTATCGGCAGCAAACACCGTAGGTAGCACGGTCAGGGTCCAGTATAGGCCGTCGGGCAGTGCGCGCAGCAGCACAAGATGCATTCCCATCCAGCCCAGGTAGAGACCGCCGGACAGCTCTACATGGAAGCGCGTTGTGGGCTGGTGTGCGCCCCGGTGGGCGCCGATCACCATCTGTGCCATCGCGAGCGTCAGTACCAATGCCACGCCGGGCCGCAATAGCGCATATTCAGGCCAGCGCAGGTCTAGCATCACCGCCCAGACGAAGCCCAAGACCGGCAAGCCCGCAAGCCCGCGCTCTCCAAACAAGCGCCCCCATTCCCACCCGGCAAGGCTCAGCGCCGCCAGCACCGCACCCCAGTACAAAATGTCGCCGGTGAGCACCACAGTGATGAAGATGACGAATAACACAGAGCCTGTTTGTATGCGTTGGCGCATATCTTGCCAGCCTTAGGGGGATTGAGAAAGCAGCCCGAAGCGGCGCTCACGTTGATTATAGTGCGCCAACGCTTTGCGCAGCTCGGTTTCGTCGAAGTCCGGCCAATAAACCGGCGTCGAGTAATACTCGGAGTATGCGGTCTGCCAGATCAAGAAATTGCTAATGCGCATCTCCCCGCTGGTGCGCACCACCAGATCGGGGTCGGGCAGGCCTGCCGTGTACATATAGTAGCTCAACAACACATCATCGATCTGGTCCGGCGGCACACCGTCGGCCACGATGCGCTGCACGGCGTGCACGATCTCATCGCGCCCGCCATAGCTGAGCGCGACGTTGAGGATCAGACGGTCATTGTGGCGGGTAAGCTCCACCGCATCCTTGATCTTCTTCCGCAGCTTAGGATCAATGTCTGTCAACCGCCCGATGTGCCGAATCTGTACTCCGTTGGCAAGCAGCTCGTTTAGCTCGCGGTCTATCACCGACTCCAGGATACCCATCAAGCCGCGCACCTCTGCCGGGGGACGGCCCCAATTCTCGGTCGAGAAGGCATAGAGCGTCAATACCTCAATGCCGATCTCGGTGCAGGCGGTGAGGATACGCCGCAGGTTTTCGGTGCCGGCGCGGTGCCCGGCGATACGTGGCAGACCGCGTGCCCTTGCCCAACGTCCGTTGCCATCCATGATGATGGCGACGTGGGCGGGCACGCGGCCCAATTGCTGTTTGACGTCCAGGTTAGACCTCCATGATGTCCGCTTCTTTGCGCTCGCCCGTCTCGTCGATGATATCGATATATTGATCGGTGAGCTTCTGCAAGTCATCTTTGGCGCGGTGGAAGTCGTCTTCGCCGATTTCTTTTCCCTTCTCCATCTCGCGCAAGGCGTCGAGGCTGTCGCGCCGCACGTTCCGGATCGCGACCTTTGCTTCTTCCAGCCGTTTGTTCACCTGCCGAACCATCTCACGGCGGCGCTCTTCGGTCAACGGCGGCACGCTGATGCGGATGAGCTTACCGTCGTTGTTGGGCGTCAAGCCGATGTTGGCGGACAAGATGCCCTTCTCGATTGCCTTGAGCGAAGAGGGATCGAAGGGGCGGATGGTGAGCAGCTGCGGTTCAGGCGCGTTGATAGTCGCCAACTGGTTGAGTGGGGTCGGCGTGCCGTAGTATTCCACGCTCACCCGCTCGACAATGGCCGGCGTTGCCCGTCCTGTACGGATGGCCGCCAGATTGTTTTCTAGCGCTGCGATAGAATTCTTCATACGAGACTCGGTGTCGTGAAGCACTTCTTTAGTAGACATAATCAGGTTCTCCTCTCGTGATGAAATACCTACAAATATGGTACACGATACGGCGCAAAATCCGTAATGTGTCTCGGCTCCGGTTTATCAGCCGGGCGTGGGCACAGCATCCTTCACGCCGGCCATCAGCAAACCGAGCTGCTCGCGGCTCGTTTTTGCCGTATCAACCGTGTCGATGATCTTGCCTTTATACATCACCGCGATGCGGTCGGACAGCGCCATGATCTCGTCAAGTTCTGCCGAGACTAGAAGCACGCCCACGCCCGCGTCACGCTGCGCGATGATGTTCTGGTGGATGAATTCGATCGAGCCGACATCAATGCCGCGCGTGGGCTGAGCTGCGATAAGCAGCTTTACGTCGCGGCTGAACTCGCGCGCGACGATGAGCTTTTGTTGGTTGCCGCCCGACAGCGACGAGGCCGGTGTGCCGGTGGTGGGGGTGCGGATGTCGAATTCCTCGACCAGGCGCTGGGCATTTTCGGTGATCGCCTGTGGTTGGATGCTGAGGTTTTTCGTGAAGGGTCGGAGGTAGTAGGTGCACAACACCAAGTTGTTCTCGACCGGATATGCCAACACCAAGCCGTGTTTATGGCGATCTTCGGGCACATGCGCCGTGCCGAGTTCGATCACAGTGCGGGGGCTGACGTGTGTCGTATCTTTGCCCGTGATGTGTACATTACCGCCGAGCACCTTGCGCAGCCCGGTCAGCGCCTCGACCAGCTCGCGTTGGCCGTTGCCTTGCACCCCTGCCACGCCGAGCACCTCACCGGCGCGCACTTCGAACGAAACGCCGTTCACCGCCGGGAGATGTCGATCATCGTTCACATGTAGGTCGCGCACCACCAGCACGGGCGCGCCGGGCGTGGCGGGCTTCTTCTCGACCTTGAGGATTACCTCGCGCCCCACCATCATATTTGCAAGTTCTGTCTCGTTTGTCTCGGCAGGCGTAGTTGTGCCGGCAAGCCGCCCGCCGCGCAACACCACCACCCGGTCGGCGATCTCCATCACCTCGCGCAGCTTGTGTGTGATGAAGATGATTGATTTGCCCTGTGTGGTGAGCGTGTGCATCACCTTGAAGAAGTCGTCGGCCTCTTGCGGGGTGAGGACGGCGGTCGGCTCGTCGAGGATCAGAATCTCGGCGCCGCGATACAGCGCCTTGATGATCTCGACGCGCTGTTGTGCCCCCACCGGCAGGTCTTCAACGGTTGCCGTTGGGTCAATCTCCAAGCCATATTGCGCCGAGAGGCGTTCGATCGCGCGGATGGTGCGGTCTTGGTCGAGGAAGAGCTTTAGCCCCAAGCGGCTGCGCACGTTCTCTATGCCGAGCATGATGTTCTCGGCAACCGTCAGCACGGGCACGAGCATGAAGTGTTGGTGCACCATGCCGATACCGCGCCGGATGGCATCTTCGGGGTTGTGGATTTCGACGTGCTGTCCGTTGATGTAGATTTCGCCTTCATCGGGCGTATATAGGCCATAGATGATGTTCATCAAGGTTGACTTACCGGCGCCGTTCTCGCCCAGCATCGCCAACACTTCGCTCTTACCAAGCGCCATGTCGATATGGTCGTTTGCCAATACGCCGGGGAAGCGTTTGGTGATCCCTTCTACGCGCAGCACAGGCTCGGTTGGGGATATTTCGGATGTCATGAAGTATGCCTCCCTTGCGTTATTGCTTCTCGTAAACCTTGCCCTCAGCCGCCGGTGGGCGCACGTTCCCCACCAACCCCGCCACAATGACGATGGTTAGGATATAAGGCGGAAGGCCCAGGAACTGGAAGGGTATCTTGGTTTCGGGGATGTCGGCGATGCTGGGGATGATGATAAGCGCCAGCCCCACGAGCGCCGTGATGAACTGGACGTAAGGCCACGCCTCCGGGCTGGGAGGGGTATCTGTCTCTTGTGGGGGAGAGAAGCGCCACAGCGCCCCCAGGGATAGCAGACCGCCGAGCGTGCCGGCGATGAAGGTATCCTCAAAGGTTAGGACGCCGCCTGTGGCAAATATGATCTTGCCCATCTCAGGCAGCAGCACTGCGCCGAGCGCGCCGAGCACCGCGCCGTCCAGGATGCCCGCATGGGGGCTGCGGCCTTTCCTGATGTAGACGATTGGGGTGATGGCGATGCCGATCATTGCCCAGAACACCGCCCAGAACAAGAGTTGTTCGAGGTCAACGGCAGCCCCCAGACGTGAGACGATGAGCATCAGGACCATGCCCCCGACCATGACGCGGGCATAGGGTGCGCTGCCGCGCTCGCGCATTATGCGGACGAGGAACCACAGCCCCCCGACGATCAGCAGCCCAAGCCCGGCGACGATCATCAAGGTGGTTGCCTGGTTGAGGCCGCCTAGCTGCAAGCGCACACCGAGCGCATCGGAGGCGCCAAAGAGCAGCGCGATCGCCAGGGCGTTGATGGGGCGCCAGTTGCCGGAGATCATGACCGCCAGCGCGATGAAGCCTCGCCCGTTGGTCATGCCGCCCTTTTCGAAGCTGCCCACCGCCTCCAATGATATGAACGCCCCGGCAAGGCCGGCCATCATGCCACCCAGCATGGTGTTGAGGTAGCGCATCCGGTTTACGCGGATGCCTACGGTATCGGCTGCGCGCGGGTGTTCGCCGACCGAGCGCGTGCGCAGCCCCCAGGGTGTGTAGAACAATGCCACATGCAGCACGCCGACGAGGATCAGCATGGTGAAGGTGATGGGTTGGTTCTCGAACAAGATCGGGCCGATGATAGGGATTTTGTTCAGGAGCGGGACCTTAATGATCGGCAGCACGCCGATGCCCGATACATCGGCTTGGTCGATGAGCAACACCGCGAAGTAGGATGTGATGCCGAAGGCCAGCAGGTTGATGACGGTGCCACCGATGATTTGATCGACTTTATATTTGATCGAAAGCACGGCTAAGAATAAGCCCATCAACGCGCCGGTGATGATACCGACCGTCACGCCCACCCACAGCCCGCCGATGGTGATGGTAGTGCTCCCCAAGACGATCTCCAGAGGGTCCCTGGAGGAATAAGCGGCGCCCAAGAAACCCGTAAAGGCCGACATGAGCATCATGCCTTCGATGCCGATATTGATGATGCCGGTGCGTTCGCAGAGGATGCCTGCCATCGCGCCCAGCACCAGAGGGGTAGCCTTGACCAGGCTCAGGGAGAGTAAACTGATGAAGAAATTGGCATCCAGCATTTTTAGTCTCCTCCTCCCCAACCGGTGCTAAGCGAGAGGCCTTCCTCTACATCCGGTGTTGTACGTAAGCGGAACATTTGTCGGATGAGCATTGGCGCGGCCACAAACATGAGCATTAGCCCTTGAATAATTGTCACGATATCGAGGGGCACTTGGGTGTTGAGCTGCATCCTCTTGGCCCCGGCTTCCATCGCGCCGAAGAGCAGCGCGCTCAGCGCCACGCCGAAGGGATGGTTTGACCCCAGCATCGCCACGGCGATTGAATCGAAGCCCAAGCCCACGTTGAAGCCGGTCGTGAAGCGTCCCTGTAGGCCCAGGACCTGTATCGCGCCGCCCAAGCCCGCCAGCGCTCCGCTGAGGCACATCGTCAATATCACGGTGCGTTCGACCTTGATGCCGGCATAGCGCGCCGCCGTGTTGCTGAGGCCCACCGTGCGAATCTCGAAGCCGAGCGGGGTACGCCAAAGAAGCCAGTAGAGCAGGAAGACCGCGACGATCGCCAGCGGTACCCCGGCGTGTATGCGCGTCCCCTCGAACAAGACTCTCCCGCCGGGCAGATGGATACCCTCGAATGCCGGTAGGAGGGCGCTATCTTTGACGGCATAGGTTTGCGGCAGGGGGTCGCGTGGGGCGCGCAGCGGCCCGCCCCGTCCAATGGTCCAGTTGATGATGCGTAGGGCGATATAGTTGGTCATGATGGTTGTAATGACCTCATGCGCGCCGGTTTTCGTTTTGAGATAACCGGGGATGAAGGCCCACGCTGCCCCGCCAAGCATACCCATCGCCATCGTAAAGGTGACGTGCAGCAAGTTTGCCGATGTGCTGGGCATATTGGATGGCATCTCGACATAATATCCGGCGATCACAGCACAGATCGAGCCGACGAATAACTGTCCCTCAACACCGATATTGAACAACCCGCCTCGGAACCCAACCGCCACGGCAAGACCGGCAAAGATGAATGGGGTGGTTTTGATGATGGTCTCGCCGATATCTTTCTCGGTGCCGAAGGCGCCCTTTGCCAGGCCGTTAAACCCGGCGATGGCATTACCGATGCCTTCACCGACCGAGGCGGCGTCGGTGGAGAGCGCGATAATTATGCCGCCGATAAGCAATGAGATGGCGATAGATAGAAATGGGACGAGCATAAACCGAAGGAGCAGAATCAGTTTTCCCCTCAAATCGGTGTTTGAAGTGTCAGTAGTAGGAGTTGTCATCGTTCCCCTAACCTTACATTTATGCGGTTAGACGCGCAGGCCGGAAGGAGGCAGCAGATTTGTAAAACATCGCAAAATTAGGCAAGAGGGAACGGGTACGCCCGTCCCCTCTCCTGTTTATTAGCTTTATTGACGGGGATGGGAGCGGTGCAGCGCACCGCATCCCATCTGCCGGTCCTAGTCGTCTGAAGTATCTTCGGTTTCGGCGTCTTCGGTCTCGGCCTCGTCAGCTTCGGCCTCGTCGTCCTGGTCGGTCACGCCGGGGATTTCGCAGTTCCAGCCGATCTCTTCATCGTCGAAGGGGCAGGTCTCGATCTCGCCGGCTACGATCAGCTCGCTGATCTCTTCAAGGGTTGCCTTTACCTCATCGGGGATTTTGTCTTCCCACTCGTGGTAAGGAGCCAGGCCCGCGCTGCCGCCGACGTTGCCGCCGACGAATTCGCCTTCGTAGGCGGCCATGATGAGGTCGTGGACGCCGCCGACCAGGTCTTTGGTGGCGCTGGTCATGATGCATTCCTGCACTTCGGGCAGAGTCTCATATTGGTCGAAGTCTACACCGATGACGGGGAGGTCGGCTGTACAGCCTGCGATCAAGCCGCCGTTGCCGGTGGTGCCACCGGCGGCGAAGATCACGTCGGCGCCTTCATCGATTACGGCCTGGGTGGTCTCGCTGCCCCACTGCGGGTCGGTGAAGGCTACGTCGGGGGTGCCGGGGTGATATGCGCCGAGCACGTTTACGTCAGGGTTGACATAGAGCGCGCCGAGGTCGAAGCCTTCCTTGAAGCGCACAACCGGCGGTACGATGTCTGTGCCATACACGCCCGCGATGGTGTTGCTTTCGGTCATGAGACCGGCGAGCGCGCCCGCGAGGAAGCCTGCTACGCTCTCGTCGAAGACGAGGCCGGCCACGTTATCGATGGGGGCATATTCGAAGTTCTCATCCAGTTGGTTCTGGTCGGTGCCGATGAAGAAGATGTCTGGGTGGGCCAAGCCCGCTTCGCGCGTGGCGTTGGTCATGAGGAAGCCGGAGGTCACAATCACATCGTAGCCTTCGTCAATGAAGAGTTCGATGTTGGGGATATAGTCGGCGGTATCTTGGGTCTCAATGTAGTCGTAGCAATCTTCGCCCATGCCGATGTCTTCGGCTGCGGCCTGAATGCCCATCCAAGCCGATTCGTTGAAGCTCTCGTCATTGAGGCGCCCAACATCGGTTACAAGGCCGATTCTGATCGGGCATTCTTCGTCGTCTTGTGCGGCGGCGGGCAGCACGCCCACGAGCGTGAAGGCAAGCGCCATCAACATGAGCATAGAAACGAGGCGTCGTGTGCGGTACATATGAGTTTCCTCTCCTTACTAAACTGCGTCGTAGTTAAGCACGGAGAGTATACAAATAAAACATCTATGCGTCTAGTTTTGGGGGGTATAATTGGGGCCTGGTTGGGGGATGTGCGCGTGCCGGATGGGGCGTCTCTTGACACAACATCTCGTTTCCCTTCGTCCCACCACCTATGGTATACTTCACGAGATTGAATGCGCGGAGAATCAAACAAGAGTAAAGGAAACCATGCGACACTATCTAGATATTGCCGATTGGACTTCGGACGAAATAGCTGCATTGCTCGACAAAGCCGTAGCACTGAAGGAAGAATGGCGCGCCGGGGGCAACAAGCCTGTGCTTAAAGGCCATGTGTTAGGGATGGTCTTCCAAAAGCCCTCGCTGCGCACCCGCGTTTCTTTCGAAGTGGGCATGTTACATCTCGGCGGCAGCGCCTTGTATCTCTCCCCGGCTGAGATTGGGCTGGGCAAGCGCGAGAGTATCGCAGACGTTGCGCGCGTGCTCTCCGGCTATGTGCAGGGCATCATGGCGCGCGTCTTCGACCATGCACACGTGCTCGGACTGGCCGATTATGCCAGCGTGCCGGTTATCAACGGCCTCTCGGATTACAACCATCCCTGCCAAGCGCTTGCCGATATGTTGACCGTCAAGGAGCACTTCGGTAACATCGCCGGACGCAAGATCGCTTACCTGGGCGACGGCAATAACGTCGCGACCTCGCTGGTGATGGCCTCGGCAAAGCTGGGCGCACACTTCACCATCGCCACCCCGCCCGGCTATGCACTGCCGGACGAAGTTATCGAGAAGGGCAAGACGATCGCCGAAGCCGAAAAAACCGGCAGCACTTTCACCGTCACCACCGATCCAGAGTCTGCCGCCACAGACGCCGATGTGATCTATACCGATACATGGACCAGCATGGGTCAGGAGGCCGAAGCACAACAACGCCTTAAGGTCTTCCCGCCCTATCAGGTCAATAGCGCATTGGTGGCACGTGGCAAGGCCGATTGCATTGTCATGCACTGCCTCCCGGCGCATCGTGGCGAAGAGATCACCGATGCGGTGGCCGATGGCCCACACTCTGCCCTGTTCCGGCAGGCCGAGAACCGACTGCACGCACAGAAGGCCATACTTGTACACCTAATGGCCGATAAGAGCTGAATGGGAAACAGTGGAGTACCGGAAGTAGGAAGTTGAAATTGACCGCGAAGGACACAAAGGGCGCAAAGTTTTTCACCTTTGTGTCCATTCGGTGTGTCCTTTGCGGTTTGATTATTATAGAGGGTCGCAATGCCAGGGGATCGTAACGCTTATAAAGAAGCCATAAGTGCGGGCGCGCAAGCTGCCTGGGATCAAGAATGGGACCGTGCGATTGTCGCCTACCGGCGCGCTATCAAAGAATTCCCCGAAGACCCGGCAGCTTATGTGAGCGTGGGGTTGGCGCTGCTCCAGGCAAAGCGGCTAAACGAGGCACTGGATGCCTATGTGACCGCCCACAAGCTCGCGCCCGATGACCCTATCCCGCTAGAACGCTCGGCAGATGTGTATGAGCGTCTGGGAAGGCTCAAGGAAGCCGCCGAGAACTACGTCAAGGTTGCCGACATCCTTTTGGGCAAACGCGATGTCAAGAAGGCCATCGGCAACTGGGAACGTGCTACGCGGCTCTCGCCCGGTATGCTGCATATCCATTCGCGCTTGGCGCTGGCATATGAACGCACGAACCGGCGCAAGTCGGCGCTGCGCGAATATCTGACCATCGCGGCGATCTTCCAACGCAAAGGCGATACCAACCGCGCGATACAGGCTTGCAACCGAGCCTTACGCATGGATAAGAACAGCCCACAGGTGCTCAATGCCCTACAAGCGCTCCAGGTCGGCCAGAAGATGCGCGCGCCCACACAGAAGCCCGACCGCAAGATCAAGACGCGGATAAAAAGGCCGGCCTTCGGCACAGGTGCGCTGCAAGCTGAAGAACAAAAGACGTCCGTCGCCTCGGACATCGAGATGAAGGGGCCGGTGGGCACCGCCCAGGCGCGCGCGCTTTCTGAGCTGGCAACCCATCTATTCGAGAGCGGCGTCGCCACACAACAAAGCGGCATGTTCGCGGCTAAAGCCATCGACCTACAGCGCGCCGGTGAGCTGGGTGCAGCGATCGCCGCATACCAGCGTGCCCAAGAGAGCGGACTCAACCATGCCGCCTTCAACCTGAACCTGGGGTCGCTTTTGGTTGAGTATGGTGAATATGAGAAAGGTATCGGCGTATTGAAAACCGCGCTTGGCTACCGTCCGCTGGCAGCCGGGGCATACTTTGCCACCGCCCAGGCATACATGGCCTTAGACAATCAACGCGAGACCATCCGGCACTTGCTCTCGGCGCTCAAGCTGGTCGATGTGGAGGGTGGCAATGGTGACCCCGGTATCTATACCGGGATGCTCCGAAGCGCCGCTCAGATGAGTGAGGATCGCCTCAGCGCATTGAACCAGTCACTGCTGGCCTTCATGACCGGCCCTGGGTGGCGCAAAAATGTCGCACAGATGCGCAGCCAGCTTGTCGAGGCGGCCAAGCTCGACGGCGAGGCGGCGCTCTTAGAGATGCTCGCCACCGACCAAACGGGCCGGATCGCCGCGATAATGTCTCGTATCGATGCATACCACCGCGAGAAGCTCTATGTATTGGCGATGGATGAAGCACAATACATGATACAGCTGACCCCCACCTACCTACCGGCCCATCTGCGCATCGCCGAGATTCTCTTGAGCGAGAACCGAACCCGCCCGGCTATCGATAAGTTTAACATGGTTGCCGAAACCTACCGCGCGCGTGATGATAATCAGAAGGCAGCCGACATCTTAAGCCGGCTTATCAAGATGGCCCCGATGGATATCAGCGTGCGCAAGAAGCGCCTCCAATGGCTCAAGGAAGAGGAACGCTGGAGTGATGTGTTCCGCGAATATATCAATCTGGCCGATACTTATTACCAGCTGGCCGATTGGGACGCTGCCCGCGCGACTTATGAGGAGGCCGAGGCCCTCGCAGAGAGCGCCGGCGCATCGCCACAAAAGATCGCCCACATACTGCACCGCATCGCCGATATCGATGTGCAGCGCCTCGAATTGCGCGCGGCAATGGATACTTATAAACGCATCAAGAAGATCAGCCCCGGTGACGAGCGCGCCCGTCGTGGCTTGATCGATCTTAACTATCGCCTGGGCAACGGCACGCTGGCCGTCAGTGAGCTGGACAACCTGCTGCGCTTTTATGCTCAGAACCGCCGCATCGATAAGATCGTCAAGCTGCTAGAAGAGATGGTGATGCTATACCCGGACGAGATGGCGCTGCGCTCGCGTATGGCGCGCGTCTACCAACAACAACGCCGCATCGAGGACGCCGTGCGTCAGCTCGATGCTTTAGGTGAGCTGCAGCTCGAAGCCGGGATGCGTGCCGAGGCCGTACAGACGATCCGTGCCATCGTAGCCATGAATCCGCCTGACCGCCAGAGCTATTTGCAGCTCTTACAGCAATTGGGCCAATAGTCCCTCTTAACTCTCGACTCTACCTATTTGGCCCTAAGTGTTTCAAGCAGGGGGACAGACGTATTTATTTACCGGTTGTGCTGCGAAGTGCCGAGGCCGCTTGAGGGAGCACAAGCTCAGGGGCCACAGGTCCTTCGGACCCGCGCTAGGTGTGGCTTTGCCACACCACCACGGCGAGCGGGCGGATAGATACGCTTCTTCGAACGGATAAAGTCGAGTAACTGACGTGTAACATGGAAGTCATATGGACGTTACAAAGCCTGGACGCTGCCGCGTGCTTTGATATTTTTTTGGTTGCTGTTGTTATCTTCCTTGCGCTACGTCTGGTGCGCGGTTCGCACGCCGCATCTCTCTTGCGCGGCACGATCATCATCGGCATGATCGTTTGGGTGCTGAGCAACTTTTTTCCCCTCCGCGCCTTTAGCTGGCTCTTACGCAGCTTACTCCTCTCGCTGGCGGTGGCGGTGCCGGTTATTTTCCAGCAAGAACTACGCCGCGCCGTCGATATGATCGGGCGTGCCGGGATTCGTTTGCTCGTGCGTCAACAGCGCGAACCCGACCGCCAACGGGTCATCCGCGAGATTTGCGCTGCCTCTGAGCGTCTTTCCGAACGCTTGCATGGCGGCTTGATCGTGATCGAACGCCGTGACCGTCTGGATGAATACGTGACGACCGGAGTACCGCTTGATTGCATCATAACCGATGACTTGCTCACAACGGCTTTTTGGCCCAAGACAGAACTCCACGACGGCGCGGCCATCATCCGCGATAACCGTATCGTAGCGGCCTCTTGTGTGCTGCCGCTTTCTGCACTGCGCCAGATGCCCGACCGTAGCATGGGGCTGCGCCACCGTGCCGCTCTGGGCATCAGCGAGGTGTCGGACGCGGTGGCGGTGGTTATCTCGGAAGAGAGCGGCCACATCTCTCTGGTGAACAACGGACGCTTCATCCGCCGTCTGGACGGCAAGCAGCTGTATACGATACTGAATGAATTCTACGGTGAGCGCCCGCAAGAATCGCGCTTTACTTGGCTCCAGGCATTGCGCGCGCGCATCGACAAGAGGCAAGAGCGGCCATGAAGCCACTTATCACTTTCCTGCGCAATTTCTGGTCTCGTTATTCCGGCCATATCCAGACCATGCTCCAGCAAACCGCGTGGTTTGTCGCCTCGCTCCTATTGGCGCTCATCATTTGGATCACCGCCACGCACGAGGCCGACCCGATCCGTGAGCGTGGGTTCAGTATGCCGGTCACCATCCGACGCGCCAATCTTAGCCCCGACCTAATGCTGGTCAACGAAGACGATACCCCCACAACTGCACACGTAACCATCCGCGCACCCCAAAGTGTCTGGGACCGTCTGCACGAGGATGATATCGACCTACACGTTGACTTCTCTTATTTGCTTGCCGGTGAACATGTGCTGCCGATCCAGGCCAGCTTCAGCTTGCCGGGCAAGGTGGTCAATATCCAGCCCAGCCAAATCTTGGTACAGCTAGACCGGCGTGGCCGCAAAACTGTGCCGGTGCATGTTGCGATCAGCGGC
>CAZJBO010000021.1:0-15579 GCA_964544075.1 uncultured Anaerolineae bacterium | reverse complement strand
CTGCCAAGTGGGGGGGGGCAGCAAACGTTTATCGGTAAACGGCGTCACATGCAGCTCACGCAAGGCAGATTGGAAGGTGTAGGGTAACATCGGGAAGGCGATGCGCAGAAGCACTTCTAGTATCAGCCACGCGCACGCCAAGCCAAACACAAGTGCGAGAAGCCGCCCCACCCAGCAGCGTATTACCGTCATCGCCCATCCTCCATTAATGCTTACCGGTACCCTCACCTGAAGCCGAACACAACAAGAGGCAGAGCACAGCCATCTGCTGCACGCTACCTCTTGGAAGAATCGAACATTGAAGGACCACGCTAGGGAGCGCCGTTTATATCAGACGGTGCCGCCGGTGCGCAGCCGCCGTGATACGAACATCACCGCGAGCAAGCCTACGGCCAACAAGCCCAGTGTCAGCATATTGCCAAGCCCCAAGTCGTCGGCGATGCCGCCGTCCGGCATCTCTCCATTCCCCGGCACTTCTTGGGTGGGTGCGGGCATCTCCGGTGTGGGTGTGGTTTCAGGTGTGGCGGTTTCCATCACGATGTCTTTGGTCTGTTCCGGTGTATCGGTCGGGGTGGGCGACCCGGATAGTTCCCTGGTTGGTATAGGCATCGCCTCGGTCGGTTTGAGCGTGGGAGTCGAGGTGGGGGTTGCGGTCGAGGTGGGGGTTGGCGTATGAGTAGGCGCGATCTGCGTCTCATAGCCGCTGGTGATGGTCGCGGCGGCAGTGAAGGTGGCGTCGAGGTTTTGTAGCTGTATGATGGCGTTCTGGGTCATGATGGCGGCCTCGGCAGCAGAAGGACCTTTGGGCCGCGTCAGGAGAATCCCTATCACCACGCAGATGCTTATTACAAACAAGCCGGCGAGCAGCGCTGCCCCGATTAAGAAGGTGCGGTTTGGGCTGCCGCCGCCATCGTCTGTTTCTTCGTCATCGTCGAGCGCGAAATCTTCGTCGTCGTCGTCGAACCCGTAGTCGTCGTCATCGTCGAGTTCGAGATCATCATCAAAAAAGTCCATGCCTGCTCCTCCCGCGTAGGTGAATCCCAGACGCTTGGTTTAAGTTAATATGCTGTACACGGGCGGGGGAGCAACCCCGCCCCCACGGTTGGGGGCCGCTTGCATATATTTTATCGCACATTTTGCAGCTTAGTGCAAGCCGCCGCCACCGGCAGAATCGCTTGTATATTCCGTAAACGATTGGTAGAGTATGCACAATCACCTATATACCACCAGACACGGGGGTCAGAAACAATATGCTGCGCTCCTTATTGATATATTTTTCGAAAGCTGAGTGGGCCAGGCGCGTGGTCACCGGCTTCCCACCGGCACAGTTTGCGGCAAGACGCTTCGTAGCAGGCGAAACCATCGAAGAAGCAATCGAGAACGTGCGACGGCTCGATGCTAAAGGGATGACGGCTTCGCTCGATCACTTGGGTGAAAACGTCAGCGCGGAGGCCGATGCTAGCGAGACCACCAAGACTTACTTGCAGCTCATCGACCGCATCGCCGCCGAAGGCCTAGAGCAGACCAGTATCTCGGTCAAGCTGACCGCGCTGGGTTTGGATATTTCCGAAGCGGTATGTCTCGAAAACGCGCAGCGCATCCTCGCGCGCGCCGGCGAACATAATATCAAAGTCACCATCGATATGGAAAGCTCCGACTACACCGCGCGTACGCTCGGCATCTATTACACACTACACGAAGAACATAAGCACGTCGGCACCGTTATACAAGCATACCTCTACCGCAGTGAAGATGACATGCGCGAACTGGCGAAGCACGGCGCGCGCATCCGCTTGTGCAAGGGAGCTTATAAAGAACCGGATACGGTTGCCTTCCCCGAAAAGCGTCAGGTAGACGACAACTTCGCCATCCTGACGCGGCTCTTCTTACAAAAGGAAGCCGTGGAAGCCGGCGCATATTTAGAGGTCGCCACACACGACGAACGCATGATAGATGCTGCGATATACCACGCGAAGAAGAACGGCATCCGGCCCGACCAGTTCGAGTTCCAGATGCTGCACGGGATACGCACCCGCCTGCAAGAGCGCTTGGTCGCCGATGGCTACCGGGTGCGCATATATGTACCCTATGGCTCGCAGTGGTACCCATACTTTATGCGCCGTCTGGCCGAACGTCCGGCCAACCTGTGGTTTATGGTGAGCAACTTCTTCCGCCGATGAGCTTGCGATACCTTGTCCATGCCCGCTTCGGGGTCTGCTTGCTGGCGCTTGCGTTAGCCATAGGCTGCACACCCACGACCACGCCGGCGCCTCCCCCGACGCTGGGCTTGGACAACCCTAAATCCCTGGCTACCGTTTACATCTCACCGACGCCCGACCTGCCCACCGCGACCCCGACACCCGACGCAACCAGCGCCGGTAATCCGCAGCCGTGGAACTTGCTAACGCCCACTGCGACACCATTTGTGGGGATATTCTTGGGCAATGCGGGCGAGATTGTCACCGACGGCACGTTGCCGCCTGCCGCCAACGTTGCGCGCCCGACAGCGTGGCCTTCACCGCCCGGCAACGCAGCATGTGGTCTCCCCGTAGCGGCGCCCTTCCAAAGCGCGTGGACTGCCCATGCCGCGCTCAAGGAGACGCTGGGATGCCCGGTGAACAATGGCTTTGATCTGCGTTTGGTGCATCAGCCCTTCGAGCGTGGGCATATGTTTTACCGGGATACGGGCAATATTTATGCAATCAGCGAGCAGAGCATCCGGCAGGGCAACCCAACCGATATTTATTGGCAGTTGCCGGATAGCTGGCAAGAGGGACAAGCCGAAAGTGACCCCAGCCTCACGCCGCCCGACGGCCTCTTGCAACCAATTCGGGGCTTTGGCAATGTCTGGCGCAATACACCTTCGCTTCGTGATGTACTTGGCTGGGCAACCGCGCCGGAGGAATGGATCGATGCCTTCTGGCAAGACTTTGAAGGCGGCTGGATGCTGCGCAGCGCAGACGGGCGCATCTTCGGGCTGACGCTACCCAACGAGACGGGTACCGGCGCACACTTTGGCGGGCTGCCCGGCGGGTGACCGGACCTCTCTTCCGGGCACGAAGCGCGGAGCAGATGCTACGCATCGCCCGAACTCTCTATGGTAAATTCTTCCTAAATATAAACCTGGATACCTAAATCAACGTCACCTTATGTAGGTTTGGTGTTACAACATTCAGGTAGATGTCGCATATGCAAAACACAGGAGAATAGTGCCTATGAACTGGCCGCTGCTCGGATTTATCGCCATACTCGCGTATCTCATCGGAGCCATTCCTACGGCATACCTGCTATGCAAGCCCAAAGGCGTCGATATCTTTGCGATCGGCAGCGGCAACATGGGCACAACTAATGTGGTACGGGCGCTTGGCGCGCGCTATGGTCTCTATACACTGTTAATCGACATTGCAAAGGGCCTTGTCACGGTGTGGCTCGGACAGCAGCTCTATACCGACAACCCGGTGGTAGGCGGGGTGGTGGGCGGGATCGCGGCTCTGTTTGGGCACAGCTGGTCGGTTTGGATTTTGCTGCTCACCGGCAAGCTCAAAGGAGGCAAAGCCGCCGCCACCGCCAGCGGTACCTGGACCGCGCTGACCCCCTGGTACCTGACCGTGCTTGTCTATGTGGTGGTACTGGGCACTCTGTACCTCACCCGCATAGTATCGCTTGCGGTGTTGGTAGGGGTGGTCATAAACGTTTCGGTGCTGCTCATATTGATAGCATCGGGCAGCTTGCCCCCGGTCATGACGCTGTATGCTGTCGTGCTGTTTGTGTTGATTTTCTTCAAGCACCGGAGCAACATCGCACGTCTACGTGCCGGCAACGAACGGCGTCTGGGTAAGTTGAAGTAAGCGGCGCGGCGAAGAAATCTTTTGACGAACCGCATGGTTGTGGGTACAATACCGCGCGGTCTAGTCAACACGCCCCATTCGTCTAGAGGTCTAGGACACAGGTCTCTCACACCTGAAACAGGAGTTCGAGTCTCCTATGGGGCATAATGCGCCGGCTAACACACCTGGCAGATGCTGGGTGTTATTTTATATCTGTGTCTCAGGAGCAATCCGTGTTTGACTTCCGGCAAATTGACGCGCTCATCAAAGAAGATAATGAGGCGAGCTGGGCAAAGGCACGCAAGGCGTTACGCCGGCTGTTGAAGATGGATGGGCGGAGTGTGGAGGGATGGTGGCGCTATGCACAGATCGCGCCGGACCTCAAAGAGGCGTGCATGGCGCTTGAGAACGTGCTTGTGCTAGACCCCAACCACCCCAACGCCGCCGATGCCCTCGCCATCCTCCGGCGCCGCATGGCCGAGCAAAGCAACGCCGATACTTAGGAAGCAAGCGCGGCGATCTGGCGCAGCAGCGTGATGATGCCGACCACCAGCTTAATTACCTCGCCGGTCTTGATTTGTTGCGGCGGTTTGCCATTCTCGCGCGCCGTGCGGATGAATAGGTAGGCCCCGACCAAGCCCATCGCCAACCCGCCGACTGCGCCGATCAGATATGTCACACCGTTGCTCTCGGTGGGGGTGATCTCGCTTGTGCTCATACCTTCTCCTCTTCCGGTTGCGTCGATTCTGTCTCATCGTAATGTGCCGTGCCCGGACCACCGACCAGTCGCTCGATGCGTTCAAGCCCCGCGAGCAGCCCTATGCTCAGCCCCGCCAGCCCCTGCATAAACGCTATCACCAAAGCGTCAAGCCGTCCCACACCGCTTTGCAGCCGCCCAAACAGGCGCGGCATCCCGGTATTGGCCTTGCCCATACCGAAAACCAGCGTGATATTGAGAAGCGCGATGATGGCAGCGATGATGATGCACGGCAGTATGGTAAAGCAAACAAACAAGCCATCGGCTACCATAGAAAGCTGCGAGCTGCGGTTGACGCTGAACCCGATCAACATCAGAGCCAACAGAAACGCCAGAGCAAGGCTCAGCAGGATGACAGGGCCATATATCCGCATACGTTTCTCACGCCGGTGGGCGCGTTGGGTGACGGGGTTGACCGTAGTTGTTTTATTGGCTTGCGACACGCTTTCTCCCTATTGGGGTGAATCGGTTAAGCGCATTCTACCACCGGTAAAAGACGACTGCCAAAACTGCTCGGTGGCAAGGCTTTGAGGTAATGGTAAACTATATTGGCCGATGGTCATTTTACGTGATGATTACGAACCTCGGTTTCAATTCTGCGCTCGGAATTTAATAGGTTCAGACTTCTAGGGCCTTGTGCTAGATAGGGAACATGGGCGGCTTGATTGGCCGTTGACCATCTCAATGATCTGACGAACTTTGTTAAAATGCTCGCGGATAGACTCAAACCATTGTCTTTGGGGGTTGCGACGTGGCATGGCAAACAAGCAGATATAGCACGCGGTCCTTTTCTCCCTTTATTTCTCTAATCCTTCACCGATCAACAACAAGGAGTTATCATCATGCACCATCTCGCCGATAGAGTCGCCCTGGTCACCGGGGCATCGTTGGGCATTGGCCGCGCTTGTGCCTTACAGCTTGCCACTGCCGGCGCCGATCTTGTCATTAATTACCGCAGCTCCGCCGCTGCCGCCGATACGCTCGCCGCCGATATCCGCACGATGGGGCGGCAAGCGCTGGTCTTCCAGGCCGATGCATCCGAGCGCGGCGCGGTCGAAGCAATGTTCGAGGCCGCACATAATGAGTTCGGCAGGCTCGACATCCTGGTCGCCAACGTGGGTTACAATGTGCGCGAGTCGCTCCTTGACGCCGACTGGGAAGCCTTTCAGCGCTGCGTTAAGGTCAACGTGATGGGCGCGTTCCACCCGATACAGCTTGCCGCACGGCAGATGGTGGCGCAAGGCGAAGGCGGCAGCATTGTGTTCATCAGCTCGGTGCACGCCGAGCTTCCGGTCGCCGTCAGCGGCGCATACAACCTCTGCAAGGCCGGCCTTAACCACTACATGGCCACACTCGCGGTAGAGCTGGCGTCACAGCGCATCCGTGTGAACACGATCAACCCCGGCTGGATCGATACGCCCGGCGAGCGTAAGAACCTTTCCGAGGAAGAACTCTACGCACAGGCCAAGACTCTTCCCTGGGGGCGCATCGGCAACGCGCGCGAGATCGCCGACGCGGTTGTATACCTATGCTCGCCACAAGCCGATTACATCACCGGCGCAACCTTGCGCGTCGATGGCGGACTCACGGCAGCATGGGGGCAGTTTGACTATGGAAGGACAAACACATGAGTGAGCCGCAAGTTTTTGCATCGGGCTTCACCTCACCGGAAGGACCGGCCTTCGACCGTGCCGGGAATCTCTTCATTGTCGACTGGGATGAAGACGCGCTTTATAAGATCACGCCGCGCGGCGCGGTGAGTCTTTTTGCCCGGACCGGCGGCATCCCAACCGGCTTGGCATTCCATCGAGACGGACGTTTATTCGTCGCCGACTCCGGACACAATGCCATCGTCGCGTTCACACCCAACGCCGCTATGACGGTGATGGCCGATGCGTGCGAAGGGGTAATGCTGCGCGGACCTAACGATCTGGCCTTTGCGCCAAACGGCGATCTATACTTCACCGACCCCAAAGGAAGCGATCTGGATAACCCCACGGGGAGTGTCTACCTGCTGCACCCTGACGGTATGGTCGAGTGTTTCGCCACCGGCTTTGCCTTCCCTAACGGCGTGATGACCGATCCGCACGGACATTACCTCTACCTTGCCGAGACTTTTACGCAGACTATATACCGCTTCGCGTTGGACGCGCACGGGCGGGCAGCCGCACAGGAGCGCTTCGCGCAGCTCAAAGGCGGCGTGGGACCCGACGGCATGGCTTTTGACGCAGCAGGGCGGCTCTACATCGCACACTATGGCGCGGGTGAGGTCTTGGTTCTGAATGTGGACGGCGTCCTGATTGACCGCCTGCCGACCCCCGGCGCACACCCAACCAACGTTGCGTTTGGCGACGGTGCGCTATATGTGACAGAGGTCGAGCGGGGCACAGTGCTGCGCTTTGATCTGGGGGTGGAAGGGCAAAAGCTCTATGGATAAGTTGTGTGTGCAGGGCGTTCCGCGCCCAGAGAGGCATAAGCAACCCCCGTCGGGGGGATCGCGGCAATCACAAACGACGCGCCACGCCGCTCTGAGGTCGCCCCAACTTTTCTAGGACCAACAAATGGCTTAACCCAAACACTCTAAAAGGCGTCCCTTCGGCGCGGTACAACAACCCGCGCAGCACCGCCCCCAGACGCGGCGCACGCTGCACTATGTTGTCATACCCGCCAAAGATGCGCGTGTGGTGTACCACACGCACCGGTTCTGCCTCAAAGAGACGGCGCAGCCCGCGCGCCGTATAAACCCGCACGTGTGGCGCTAGGCGGTTACGCAGCGCATCGGGCAGCCAATTAATCAGCGGCGTGTTGCCAAAGTGGTACTTGCCGCGCCAGTAGTGGCCGTGCGTCTCGAAGGGATAGCCCCGATTCGGACAGAAAATCACCAAGCGTCCGCCCGGTTTGAGCACCCGCACCATCTCGCGGGCGTTTGCGCGGTCGTCGGCGACGTGTTCAATCACCTCGTTAGAGAGCACCACATCGAACGCATCGGAAGCATAGGGCAAGTGCTCGGCAGCAGCGACCGCAACACGCGCGGTTGCGGCGTATGCTTGCTGCACGCGCGCAAATTCGATATCGACGCCCGTCACATGTGGTGTGTAGCGGCGCATGATCTGCTCGATGTACATACCCAAGCCACAGCCGACCTCCAGCACCCGTGCCCCCGCCAGAGGTGCCCAGCGGTCAACCATCGCAAGGCGGCGCTCTTGGCCGCTGCGCCAAACATAGCTCGGCTCGCCGCGCACGGCGGTCAGGTTAGAACCAGTCAATTCCGGCAATGTCACAAATCCTTTGAGGGAACAGCGCATTCAGCAGCCCGGTTGTTTCGGCGTCAAGGTGGATGCCCTGCCGCGCGATGACGTCCGTGGGCGTGGCATAGGAGAATATGAGCTGGATCAAGTCGGTTTGAGCGATGCGCGTCACAAGCGACTCACGCATGTGGCGGCCCAGCGCCAAGCGTCCTTGCGAGAAGGTGAGCGTTACCTGCCCAATATCCGTCTCGATGCGCAAGCGGCCAACCCAGCCGGCAAACGATGATGCTTGTATACGCGCTTGCAGCTCCGGCAGTAGTTTTTCCATCATATTGCGTAAGTTTATCACGCGCCCCATCCACCCGCCGTTGGGGACGGTTTCCGTCACCAACAAAGCCGGGCAGAGCGCTCGCACATGCCGCGCTACCGGCGTGTCGTGCGCAGTCTTCCATGTGAACGGTGCATCGCGTGCCTCGATATCGGTCTCGCGTTCCATGAGCGCGGCCACGCTTTCGAGCAACAACGCGGCGGTGGTTTCCTCGTCTGGGGCTACCACTTCCTCGATCTTGTTATGTGTGTAGCCAACCATATAGCCCCGCAGCTTTCCGCTTGCATCTACTGCACCCTTCTGATATGGGAACGCCCAGCTCATCCGCCATGCTAGATGGTCCAGGTCACGGAGGCGTGCGCCGGGGTGCCGTCCCCAGCTCTGTTGGTAGAGCGCCAGCATCGCCGGGTAGTCGTCGGGCGTCAGGTCGCGCACCGTCAGGGCCGCAAGCGCCGAACCCAAACGCTCGCTCAATGGGGCAGCGCCGCGCGGTTGTATCTCTATGTAACGGGACGGCCAGACGTTTGCATAACCCAAGCGGTCATAATAGCCCGGCAAACCATCCAACAGCGACATATCGCTGCCCGCCAGCTTCATGTATACAATCGCATCGCGCATTAAGTCGGCAGCATAGGCATTGCCTCGGTATGCCGGGTCGGTGCACACGGAGCTGATCCCGCCCACGTCTAGAGTGGACCGCCCGTAGGTGATTTGCATCGGCAGGATGGCGAGCTGCGTCACCAACGTGTCGTCTACCCATCCTACACGTACTTGCTCATACTGAAAGCCGGGGCGTCTCTCGGCTTGGTACATCGAATAGTTGTATATCCAGTCGTATGACCAATCGGCGCCGCTAAAGCTATCTGCTTCGAGCTTGGCAAGGCGCGGACGGTCTTCCGGCGTTGCGCTGCGGATGGTAAGCATATCCTGTCCTCATTGGTTTTACTCATTAAGCGAGGAGATGATAACACACTCTTGGACATCGACCACGCGATCTGGGCAGACGGCCTAAAACGGCGCATCTCTATCATTAGGCTCGGCACAGTTTTTATGCGATACTACCCATAGTCAAACTACAATCACCGTCGGACGGCATGAGACCGCATGACAGACCCACAAATCACCACCGCCGGGCAGACCTTGCGCGGCACAGTCGAACGAGTGACCTTTCATAACGAAGAGACCGGCTGGAGCGTGGTCCGGCTGCGCCCCGAAAGCAAGGTGCCGGCCCGTTATACCAACCGAGAAGGTCTGGTAACCGCCGTTGGTGTGATGCCGGACGTGCAGCCCGGCGCGATGCTGGAGCTGCGCGGTAGCTGGGATACGCACGGCAAGTTCGGTGAACAGTTCAAGGCGACTCAGGCCATCAAGACCATACCGGCAACCCGGCAAGGCCTGGAACAATACCTCATCGGACATATAAAAGGCATTGGCCCCAAGACAGCCCGAAAGATCACCAACCGCTTTGGCGACAAAACACGCGAAGTGTTAGATAACAACCCGGACCGTCTAAGCGAGATACCGGGTATCAAACCCCATTTGGTTAAACGCATCACCGCTGCCTGGCGCGAAGATATACAAAACCGCGAGGTATCGGTCTTTCTCCAGGGCCACGGCATCACATCTAACCTGGCGAGCAAGATATACAAAGAATATGGTGCGGACGCCATCGCAATTGTGCAAGAGAACCCCTACCGGCTCGCGCGTGACATCTGGGGCGTTGGCTTCCGCACCGCCGACCGCATCGCGCAAGCGCTCGGCATGGGCCACAACGCGCCCAAACGCATCGAGGCGGGGCTGGCTTACGCGCTCCAGCAGGCCGCCGCGCGCGAGGGACATACCTATCTGCCGCGCGCCGAACTGGTCGAGCTGTGTGCAGAGCTGCTCAATATAGAGGTCTCCCCGGTCGAAAGCGCAATCGAGCGCGCTTGCAAGGCAGGGTTCATCTTCCAAGATTGGCTCAAAGTGGACGACTCGGAAACCCCGGAAGACATTGAGGCGCTGTATCTGCGTACCTACTACTTCGCCGAGAAGGACACCGCGTACCGGCTGCGCACTATGCTGCACACAAGCGCGTCACGTCTGGCGAAGCTGCGCGACGCGGACATGGACGCGCTGCAAGCCCGGCTCGCGGCGGAGGGTGACATCGTCGCGCTGACCGCACAACAGCAAGACGCGGTGCACGCGGCGCTCACGCATAAGCTGAGCATACTCACCGGCGGCCCCGGCACCGGGAAGACCGTTTCCCTCCGCGCTACCATCCGCGCGCTAGAGCTGCATGGCCATAAGTTCAAGCTGGCATCCCCCACCGGGCGTGCTGCAAAGCGCCTCAGCCAGGCAACCGGCCATAAAGCTCAGACCATCCACCGTTTGCTGGGCTATACAGCAGAGGGCTTCGAACATAACGAGGGAAACCCACTCGATACAGACTTGGTGGTCATCGACGAGGCATCGATGCTGGATTTGCGCTTGGCGAACGACCTGATTAAGGCGATCAAGCCCAATACACACCTGCTGTTGGTGGGCGACGTGGATCAGCTGCCAAGCGTGGGCGCCGGCGACGTACTGCGGGATATTATCAAGAGCGGCATAGCACATGTCACGCGGCTGGATGCGATCTTCCGCCAAGAGGCAGGCAGCTTCATCGTCAGCAACGCGCACCGCATCAACCACGGGCAAGAGCCGGTATATAAAGGCAGCAACGATTTTTATTTCTTCGGTGTCGAGCCGGACCAGGTCACCCACTGGGTGGTGGATATTGTAAAGAACCGCATCCCGAACAACTTCGGCATCCACTCGGAGGATGTGCAGGTGCTCGCCCCCATGTATCGCGGAGCTGCCGGCGTAAACGCGATCAACGAGGCCTTACAAGCGGCGCTCAACCCGCCGGGCAATGCCGAAAAGAACCTCGGCGGACAGGTGTTCCGCGTAGGGGACCGGCTGATGCAGGTGCGCAACAACTATGAGAAGAAGGTGTTCAACGGCGACATCGGGCAGCTCCATTCGATTGACTTCAACAACCAAATCCTCCGCGTCGCCTTCGACGAAGAGCGCTTTGTCGACTATGACTTTTCAGAGTTCGACGAGCTTGTGCACGCCTTCGCCATCAGCGTGCACAAGAGCCAGGGCAGCGAGTATCCGGCAGTTGTCATCCCATTGGTGACGGCGCATTACGTAATGCTTCAACGCAATTTGTTATATACCGCCGTGACCCGCGCAGAAAAGCTCGTTGTGCTGGTGGGGATGCGGCAGGCGATCCATATCGCGGTGCAGAACAACAAGATCGCACAGCGACACAGCGGGCTGGCGTCAAGGCTCGTCGCCGCCACGTCCTAGCTAACGTATCTTCCCGCGCGCCGCGATGGGCCAAAGCGCCACCAGCCGGTCGTCCCGGATAACATGATAATAATCATGCAAGTTGATCGTAGTGCAGCCGTGCGAGGGCACAAGCTCGACGCGGTCGCCCGGCCTCAGCGCATCACCATCCTTGCGCGTCAGCCAGCCGTGCTCTTCCGAGAGGCCGATGAGTTCCCAGCCCGCCGGATCGGTCAGCTCCGGCAAACCGAAGTCATTCGTCACCGATTTGATCCCCGCATCACTGATCGCGCGTTCGGCGCCGCGTACACCGACCACGGTAGTCAACAGCGTAAGCGCATAATCAAAATCCCTCAGCCCGACCTTCTCGCGGTACTGCACATCCATCGTAGCATACGAGCCAACTTGCAGCTCGGTGATGCCGGGCCACGCGCCGGTAATCATATAGGTACCGGTGCCGCCGCTGCTGACGATATTCACGGGGATGTCGGCACCGCATATCAGGTCGGCGGTATCGGTGAGCAGCTCAAGGCTGGTCTCGGTCACGCGCGTGCGCTCGGCGTAGTCGGAGATCATAACCGCGTGACCCTCGTAGCCCATAATACCCTCAAAGCGCAGCCCCTTGCTATCGACAACCCGCCGGGCCAAAGCGAGCGCCGCCGCGCCGGGCATGACACCGCAGCGCGCCATGCCAATATCGACTTCCAACAGCACGCGCAAAGTCACGCCGTGTGCTTCGGCGGCTGCGCTCAGGTCGGCGACGTTTTCGGCGGTATCCACGGCGACCATGATGTCGGTATATGCTGCCAGCCCCATCAGACGGTTGATCTTGTGCGGGGTGATGATCTGGTTCGCAATGAGGATGTCGCGGATACCGGCTTGTGCCATCACCTCGGCCTCTCCGAGCTTGGCACATGTGACACCATGCGCGCCGGCGGCGATCTGCATATGCGCGATGATGGGGCACTTGTGGGTTTTGCTATGCGGGCGCAGACCTACGCCCACCGACGCAGCAGATGCTGCCATCTTTGCGATATTGGTTTCGAGCACCCTCAGGTCCACGCAGAGCGCGGGGGTGTCGAGTTCGTGTTTGTGCGTACCGATTGCGGGATACATGGCGATGTTTTACCTCGTGGGGAAACTATGGCATTGTGTCTCTACGAATGAATATCAGAAATTAGGTCATCCAGACCCAGCGCGCGCAGCTTGGCGGGGCTGGGGATTGCGCGGTCCTGTGACCAATCCATATCGGCCAGATACTCGCGGCGTAAGCTGTCGAGGTCGGGCGTAAACCCGGCGGTCGGTCCATCCGACAGAGGGGGATTGCCATAGGCGCGCCGAGGGATGCGCCGGTCCATCGGGTTACAGCCGTGCCGCAGATTGAAGACATGGCGCATATTAGCGATGCGCTCGCCGCACAGCATCAGGGTGTCCATATCGTAAGCCTGCCCGGTGACCGCGCTTAGGAATTCCGACAGCATCATGGCGGTGGTGCTGCAATAGCCGAATAGACACAGACCGCTGGCGCTCATCACATGGTTGAGGTTGCTAAAGGGCTTCATATAGTGCCCGCGTCCCTCTTGTGCCTCACGTTTCTGCCCAAAGCCGGGGAAGCCCTCCGTGGCGTCCCATTCTGCCGGGCCACCGGCATATTGGCTTGCCTGAGTATGGCGGCCCGGCGTCGCATCCATCTGATAGATCAACGCCAGCCCCGGTTCGTGACGGGGGTCGTGCATGGGCAGTTCTTGCCCGCCCACCTCGATAGCATAGTCGGCGGCGTTCTTCCCGATCTGCGCCGCCGCGCGCCGCGTGCCATCCGCCAAGAGCGCGCCGAGCGGACCTTCGCGCCGGCCTATCTGCCAGACCAGATCGATAATCATTGCGCTGTCGCCCCAACGCAGCTCTACCCCACCCGTGTCGTCGGGGCCAAGCAAACCGGCCTCGTAACACTCGATGGCGAAGGCGATGGTCGCGCCTGTGCTGATGGTATCCAAGCCCAGCCGGTTGCAGGCGTCGTTGGATTTGAGCAGGCTCTGCACATCGTCGTTAAGCAGATTGGGGCCAAAGACCGAGGCCGTCTCGTATTCCGCCTGATGCATCGCCTCGCCGTTTAGCTTGACCTCGCCCCAGCAACCGATAGGACAGCGCCAGCAAGTGCGCTTCTTGCGCCCGGTTGCAAACATCGCCTCGTGCCCCACCTTCGCCGGTTCGGGGAAGTCGGCTGGCACACCACCCCAATTGCGTATGGGCGAATCGGCTACGTTGACCGCGTAGGCGGTATACCCCGGCGTACCGGTGACCTTATAGAACCCTGCCGCACCGGTGCCGTCGTTGATCTGCTTCATGTACTTCTTCCGGATCGCGCCGACTTTCTCAGGAATGGGGTAGGTTGGCTTTGCGCTGCCGCGCGCCACCACCGCCTTGAGCCGCTTGCTGCCCATTACCGCGCCGACTCCGCTGCGCGCGGCCACGCGCCCCTTCGCGGTGACGATGCCGGAGATGAGACTAAGTCGCTCGCCAGCCGGCCCGATGCAAACAAGCTCGGCCTTCTTGCTATACCGGTCCTTCGCTGCATCCTCGGTTGCGTAGGTATCCATGCCCCACCAATCATCCGCCGGGTGGAGCGATGCCGTGCCTTCGTCGAGCAACAGATAGACCGGCCTTGCGCTGATCCCGTTGAAGAACACCGCATCATACCCGGCGGCTTTCATCATAGGGCCAAAGAAGCCGCTCCCGTTAGCGTCGCCCCAACCGTCCGTCAGCGGTGACTTACAGGCCACCGTCCAGCGCGTGCCGGTGGGCGCTTCGCTGCCGGTGAGCGGGCCGGTCAGGATGGCAAGCAGGTTTTCCGGGCCGAGCGGGTCGGCATCTGGGGGAATGCGGTCATAGAGCATACGGGCTGCTATGCCATAGCCACCGATGAAGTCACGCGCAAGCTCGGCAGGGGTAGGTTCATCGCGCAACGTGCCCTCGGTTAAATCTACCCAAAGGATTTTGCCGGCATAGCCATATAACATAATTACGCTCCTTGCTTTAAGCCGCACTCTTTGGTAATCCGGCGCCTTCCGGAACTATCGTCGCAGCGCACGGCCCGGCGTTGCGCCGGTGTGCTGCCCATCGTCAAGCACAATCGTACCATTGATGATGACAAAATCCATCCCCTCGGCAGGGCGTGCGCCGTCTTCAAAGGTGGCGCGGTCGGCGACTGCGTGGAGGTCAAAGACCAAAACATCGGCAGCCAACCCCACCTTGAGCAAGCCTCGGTCGTGCAGGCGGTGCGTCTGCGCGGGGAGTGAGGTCATCTTACGGATAGCATCTTCCAAGCTCAGCACGCCCAGCTCGCGCACATAGCGCGCCAGCACACGCGGAAAGGTGCCGGCCACGCGCGGGTTGGGATGGCTGCCTAAGAAGATGCCATCGCTGCCGAACATACCCACGCGCGGCTGCATTGTGGCGATCAAATCGGCTTCGGTACGGAAGGTCTGTCGGGCAATGACGCCGGCAGCCAGATCAGTGCGGACGATCAGATCACACATGAAGTCAACCGGAGCTTGGCCGGCCTCTTCCGCACATTGTGCAAAGCTGCGCCCTTCGAGCGCCTCCTCTCCCGGTACATATGAAAGCGTCAGGGTGGACCAATCCCATGCCGCAAACGCACGGCGCAGCATAGCGCGGGTATCGGTCGATTGCAGCGTTTCGGTGATGTTATCAAGATCGTCGATCCGGATGAGCTGTGTGAGGGTGCCAAACAGCGACGTCGCACCGATGCGATAGGGGTAGATATCATAGGTAAGATCGAGTCCGCGCCAGCGCGCCGCCGCGACCGTGCGGGCGACGAACGCCCCTTGCCCGACAAAGTGTGAGATATGGATGGGGATATTGGCCTGTGCGCCGATGGCGAATATCTCTTCTACTGCCGTATCGATCTGCGCCAGATAGTTGCGGAGGTGCGAGACATACACCCCGCCATACTCCGCCGCGACCCTGCCGAGCGCGATCAGTTCATCTACCTCGGCGTATTGGCCCGGCACATAGCCCAGCCCGGTCGAGAGTCCGACCGCGCCCGCCTCCATCCCCTCGGCCACGAGACGTCGCATGTGGTTG
>CAZJBO010000020.1:0-15595 GCA_964544075.1 uncultured Anaerolineae bacterium | reverse complement strand
GAGCTGCTCTGGCGTGACAAAAAGGTGCGCATCGTCTTGTGTGAAGCCGCGCACCCGTGTCAGGCCGGCAAGCTCACCGGCCTTCTCATAGCGGTATACCATGCCGAACTCGGCCATGCGCACCGGTAGGTCGCGGTAGGAGTGCATATCGCTTTTGTAAATCTCGATGTGGTGTGGGCAGTTCATCGGCTTTAGCATGAACAGATCACCGTCTATATCGATGGGTGTGTATTGGCTATCTTTGTAGTATGGGTAGTGTCCGCTTGTCTCATAGAGGGAGAGCTTGGCGATGTGTGGTGTGGAGACCGGCATGTATCCCCTGGCGTATTGGGTTTTCTGCAAGAACTCCATGAGCAGCTGACGTATCAGCGCGCCCTTTGGCTTCCAGAGGGGCAGGCCTGCCCCCACCAGCGGGCTGATGATAAACAGGCCAAGCTGTTTGCCCAGCCGTCGATGGTCGCGCTTCTTGGCCTCTTCGAGCCGTTTGAGGTAGTCATTCAGTTCGGCGGGTGTCTCCCATGCTGTGCCGTAGATGCGTTGGAGCATAGGGCGCTTCTCGTCGCCACGCCAATATGCGCCGGCCACGCTTAGGAGCTTGATAGCCTTTGGGTTGATCTTGCCCGTGCTCTCGACGTGTGGCCCTCGGCAGAGGTCTTCAAAGTTGTTGTGTGTGTAAGTCGAGATGACAACCTCTGCGTCGTCGATCTTCTCGCCATATTCATCTACCCCGCCGGCCTCAAGCCCATCGATGAGTTCGATCTTGTAAGGTTCGTCGGCGAAGAGTTCGCGTGCTTCTTCTGCGCTGATCTCACGGCGCACGAAGGGGTGGTTTTGTTTGATGATCTTCTTCATGCGCTTCTCGATGGCCTTGAGGTCTTCGGGTGTGAGCGCGCGCGGCAGGTCGAAGTCATAGTAAAAGCGGTCCTCGATAGGCGGCCCGATGGCTACCTTGCCCTCCGGGAACATTTCGATGACGGCTTGTGCCATGATGTGGGCTGCCGAGTGGCGGATGCGGTATAGGTTTGTTTCTTCGTATGGGGTATCCATAATTGACCTCTTGGGTTTTCCTTGTCAGCTAAATAACTAAGCGTGAGTTTATAGCTAAACCACGTGGCGGTTTATTGTATAAAGATGGGTGAGGACGGGGCAAACTGTCTGGCGGGGCAGAGGATGTCGATGCTACCTACCTGCCGCGCGTGACGCAGCCACTGCGCAGCCGGCAGAAAGACACCCTTATGGGCATCGCTACCGGCGGCGCCGGCGCGGAGTAGTATGGAGGTGGTTAGCCATCGACCCTCCTGAAGCGTGCAAGTTCCACATCATTATGAAGATCATCATGAAGTATAGCAGGTTTGAGGGAGTTTTGAAGGCGGGTTGAGAGGGTTTGGCCCGGCTTATCTGGGGGTAAGCGCGAGAAAACCGACTCGAAGATGCCGCGTTCGACCAAGCAATCTACCGTATCTTCGATAGTTTCCGGGAGCAGGTCTTCGACCAGGATGTTCGAATCTTCCAGCGTGGCGTATTGGACCGGCGGCATAGCGATGGAAAGCGCGTGCTCCATGCCGAGCTGCATCTGGCTTTCGAGGTAGGGCAGGGTCACAAAGAGCGCGCTCCACAGCGTGCCGTCGTCGGTCTCGACGATAATGTCGAGGCTGTCGGTGTTAGGGTCGAAGGCGAGTTCTGAGGGTTTATCGTTCCATATGCGCTTGATCTCGGTGAAGGTGCGTGCAGTTTTATTTGCTTGTGATCTGTGGCGAAGCACGGGTAACTCGTTAACTTTGAACACAGGCAATCCTCTTTCAGGGTGTGAATGGTTGATGTTAGTATGAGCCAAACTTAAAGCTAGCATAAAGCAAAAAATAAGGCATGTCAACCCCCTTTGCGGTCGGGCTGCACAAATAGATTACTCCGCCGGAGCCAATTGTTCGTTTATGGCTTTTACTGCGGGCGCTTCATACGCTTGTGTCGGCGCCATGCGATCTTCGTGTTAAGTTTCTATCTGCGCGGTATAATCCCCGCCGCATCACATTACCATTTCACAGGGATTGATAATCAGTGTCCAAAGGATAATCTCATGCCACCCCTTGTCGAATGCGTCCCGAATTTTAGCGAAGGCCGTCGTCCTGAAGTCGTTGAAGCTATTGTCGAAGCTATCCGGCAGGCTGCGCCGGTCCATATCCTAGATTACAGCAGCGACGCCGACCACAACCGTACCGTCGTCACCTTCGTCGGCGCGCCTGCCGATGTCGAGGCAGCCGCCTTTGCCGGCATCAAAACCGCCGCTACACTCATCGACCTAAACAAGCACGAGGGCGCACATCCGCGCATCGGCGCCACCGACGTCTGCCCTTTTGTCCCCTTGCGTGACGTTACCCTAGAGGATTGTGTCGCTATGGCAAAGCGCGTCGGGGAGCGCGTCGGCACCGAACTGCACATCCCGGTTTACTTCTATGAGGCCGCCGCCACCCGCCCCGACCGCGAGAACTTGGCGCGCATTCGCAAGGGCAACTACGAAGGCTTGCGTGATGTCATCGGCTCCGACCCGGCACGCATCCCCGATTGCGGCCCGCGCGAGATCGGGCCAGCCGGCGCTACCGTCATCGGAGCACGCCCCTTCCTTGTTGCGTTCAACGTTTACCTCAACACCGATGATGTGAGCATTGCCAAGAAGATCGCCAAAGCGGTGCGTCACTCCGGCGGCGGGATGCGTTACCTCAAAGCGTTGGGGCTACTGGTCGATGGGCGTGCACAGGTCTCGATGAACTTCACGAACTTCGAGAAGACCCCGCTCTACCGCGTCGTCGAGCTGATCCGTCGCGAGGCAGCGCGCTATGGTGCGTTGGTCACCGATAGCGAATTGATCGGCCTGGTCCCGCAAACTGCCCTGATAGATAGCGCACAGTGGTACTTGCAGCTCGACAACCTGCAGCCGAGGCAGATCATCGAGAACCAATTGGCCGAGATCATGGCAAAGCCGGACCATGTCGAAGACGAGTCGAGCAAAGATACTGTGCTAAGCGTTTCCGGTGCGCGCCGGATTGCTGCCGATTCCACATTACGCCCGGAGGCTTTCTTAAACGCCGTGGCGGGAGGGAACGCTACCCCCGGCGGTGGTGCAGTCGCTGCGCTTGTCGGCGCGCTGAGCGCATCGCTGGTGGCGATGGTGGCGCGCCTGACGGTGGGTAAAAAGCATTATGTCGATGTCGAGTCGGAGATGCAAGATGTCACCCTCCGCGCCGACCGAGTCCGCACGAAGCTGGCCGATGCTATCGCCGAGGACGTCGCCGCCTTCGAAGCAGTCATGGCGGCGTACAAGCTCGACAAGAACGACCCCAGGCGCGCCGAGAAAATCCAGGCGGCCTTGATGGGCGCGGCAGACGTACCCTTGCGGGTGGCTAAGCTCGCGCTCAGGAGCCTACGGCTCGCGCGGGAGGTCGCCGCTGTGGGCAATAAAAATGCCGCCACCGACGCCGGCGTAGCCGCGCATACCGGACTCGCGGCGGTAGAAGGCGCGGCGCTGAACGTATTGGTTAACGTGGAGATGATGGCGAACGGTGTCCTTGCCGACCAAGTACGCAAGGAGATTCAGGGTGTGTGCTCCGAGGCGCGCGCTCTGCACCGTCGTATCGTCACCGTGGTCGAGGACCGCGCCGGGATAGGTTGAGTTTATTGCTTTTGACAAGAGGTTCGCATTGTTACGTTCGCGCGGTTTGTTTGTCGTAGTCTTCATATTGTTGTCGATACTGCTTGGGGGATTGGTCGTCTTGGTCGCTACCGATGCGTTTGCGCCGGCGTCATCCCCCACGTCTACCCATACTCCGACACCGACTCTGGCTCTACCTCTCCCTACGGTTGTCGCGTCTACCGCGACGCCTGATGTAAGCCCAACCTTCATCATATTCACCTCCGCGCCACCCTCTACCCTGACCGTGACACCGCCCGCCACCGCCACCGTTCTTCCGGAGCTTTCCGCTCCATCTCTCCCGACTGCCACCGGCGCGGAAGTGGCGGCGGCGGCCACAGCTACCCTCACGCCCCTGCCGCTGGTCGCCCAGAGCCTCCCGGAGGCCTTCCGTGCGCACTTCTTGATGACGCGCCCAATCCCGCCCGACCCCGCCTACACTAACTTTGCCTCGCGCAACTATCCCTACGGCAGCACGGGCGGCGGCGCATACCAGGTCCATCACGGCCTTGACCTCGACAATGCAACCGGTACGCCGGTGCGTGCGGTTGCCGAAGGCCGGGTGTATTACGCCGGTACCGACCTCGAAACCAAGTTTGGTCCCCAGCTCAACTTCTATGGCAAGCTGGTGCTCATCGAGCATGACATCACCGTGGGCGATGGCTCGCGGGTATACTCGCTGTACGGGCACCTCTCTAAGGTGAAGGTGCATACCGGCGACCATGTGGCGCTCTACGATACGCTGGGAGAGGTGGGCGCAACCGGGGTTGCCTATGGCTCACACCTGCACTTCGAGGTGCGTGTGGGTTCCCCGCGTGATTACTTCGCCACGCGCAATCCCGACCTATGGATACAGAACTTCAATGGGTTTGGCGTCTTGGCGGGGCGTTTGGTCGATGGGCAAGGGCAGCCGCGCAGCGATGTGCGCATCGAGATTAATGCATCCAGCGCGGGTGTGCAGCGCGTCTTCACCTCCTACGCAGACCCGAACCTTCCCGGCGACGATGTGCTTAACGAGAACTTCGCGATCGGTGATCTGCCGGCAGATGATTATGAGATCATGGTTGTGTATGACGGAGGCTCGTACCGAGACACGGTAACGGTCTACGCCGACCGCGTGGCGTGGCTGGATATTGTGTTGCCGTGAGGTGCTACGAGGTGATATGAAGTGTTAAACCCCGCAAAGAGCATGACGCACGCACATCTCTTGAGCGTTGTCAATACCGAATCCTGCCGATTCCCGGCCGGCGAGGTCGTGAGCGTTTTGGATATGGGTTGTGGTGACGGCCACTTGATCGGGTATTTGTCGCAAAATCTGCCGGTACTGAACCCACCTGTGACATACGAAATATTCGGCTTTGATGTTGGCGATCATGGTGTGCAGCGCGCCAATTTTTTAGATGCAACTATCGAAACACTATCGGTACAATTTCCGGGTATCGCTTGGCGGGAGAGGGTTGTCAGCATTTCTACAAACGACACGTGGCCTTACCCAGACGAATTCTTTGATATCGTTCTTTCCAACCAAGTGCTTGAGCATATCGCAGATCACGATATGGTTTTTTCGGAGATTTACCGTACATTGCGCTATGGGGGGTTCTCAGTTCACCTGTTCCCCTTAAAGAATTGCTTATACGAAAGCCACCTGCATTTGCCACTGGCCCACAAGATCGTCAATTTCGACCTATCGATAAGTTACATCAAGCTCCTAAGTCGATTGGGCTTGGGGAAATTCAAAGGCTCCTCGGTTGACCTGGATACCTTCACAGAACAAAATGCCGATTACATGCACTTTTTTACCAACTACCTCAGCTATGGCGAGGCTCTGCGCCTGGCTAAAAAACATCGGCTGCGTGTTTCGTTTAGGTACACACGAGAATTTTACGCCAGGAAGCTGCGGTCAATCCTATCGTTGAAAAACGATTATATGTATTCAAAAAACCGGGCAGGTTTCATCGATTGGCTTTCGATAATGATTCTGCGCTACGTGTCTAGCATTACCTTGTTTCTTGAAAAGAGAGAGACTTACACGGGTAAAATCTCTACTAATTGGACACACCCCGGACGCTAGAACGCCCGGTAGCGCCACACTCCATCGACCATCGTGCCCACCACTCCGACCGTGTGCAGTGCCATCGGGTCAACTGTGTAAGGGTCTGCTTCGAGCACCGTTAGGTCGGCCAGGTATCCGGCCTTGATCTGCCCCAGTTGTTGTTCCATGCCCCCCGCATAGGCCGCCCCTATGGTGTATGCCCGCAGTGCTTCATCTACCGTGATACGCCCTTCCGGTTCCCAACCCTCCGGACCGGGCCGCCCGTCTGCGGCGCGGCGCGTAACTGCCGCATGAATGCCGGAGAGCGGGGCCACCGGCTCAATCGGCGCATCTGAGCCGAAGGCCAGCACCGCGCCCATTTCGAGCTGTAACCGCGCGTTATAAGCCCAGCGTGTCCGCGCGCCCCAATAGCGGTCGGCGGCTTCCATATCGCCGGTGGCATGTATGGGCTGCATCGAGGCGATGATGCCCAGCTGCCCCAGGCGTGCTTTGTCGTCGGGATGGATGAGCTGCACGTGCTCGATGCGGTGGCGCATCTGGTCGTGAGAGATGCCGCGTCTGGCTTCCTCTGCGCGCACCTCTGCATAGATGTCAAGCACATCGCGCACTGCGCGGTCGCCGATGGCGTGGATGGCCGAGGCGATACCGGCAGCGCTCGCGGCCCCGACCCACGCGCGCAAGCTCTCCTTATCGGTTGTGGCGATGCCTCGGTTGTCGGGCTGTCCTTCGTAAGGCTCGACCATGCGCGCGGTCACTGCGCCGAGCGCGCCATCGGCGAAGAGCTTTAGTGCGCCGATGTGCAGCATATCGTTGCCGAAGCCGGTGCGAAGCCCCAGCGCGATCGCGTGTGTGATGTGTGGGGCAGGGTGTATGTTCTTGACGATGCGTAGGCCGAGCGCCCCCTTCCTCTGTAGCATCTGTAGCGCCGCAAAGCAGCGCATCCCGTCGAAATCGTGGAGGCCGGTCAAGCCGGCTTCCCAGAGCCGGGACTGTGCAGCCTCGATCCATGCGGCGCTTTGTGCGGCGGTGGGCTTCGGGATGTGGGGGGTGACCAAGTCCATCGCGCTTTCGAGCAGTACGCCGCTGGGGTTGCCCTCGGCATCGCGCACCAGGCTGCCCCCTTCGGGGTCGGGTGTGGTGGTGTTGATGCCGGAGATGCGCAGCGCCGCACTGTTGACCCAGGCCGCGTGCCCGCTCTTGGCGATGAAGAAGGCGGGGTTATCCGGCGTTGCCGGGTCGAGGTCGGCGGCGGTGGGGAAGGCTTTACCCTCCCACAGCTCTTGCCACCAGCCGCGCCCCAATATCCATGCGCCCGGTGCGCTCTGTGCTGCCTGTGCAGCGGCGCGCCGTACCGCCTCGGCGCGGCTGGGCACCTCTTGTAGATCGACATTGTGCAGCGCCCGCGCATAGCTTTCGAGGTGCATGTGTGCGTCGGTTAGGCCTGGGATGACCGTTGCGCCGCCGAGGTCGTCAATGCGTGCACCGGGGCGCGCCAGTAGCAGCATATCGGTGTTGCTGCCGGTGGCGAGGATGCGGTTACCGCGCAGTGCGACGGCGTCGGCGCGGGGCTTGAGGGGGTCGAGGGTGCGGATGTTGCCGTTAATGAGGACTTGGGTTGCCATTTATATCTTCCTGTTCTGCGTCTTGCGACGGGGCTGTTGGGGTTTTGGTCAGGCTGAGCTGGTCGATGCGCAGCGCGTCCATCGCTTCGACGCGCAGTATATAGCCGGCGAGTTCTACCGTATCGCCTACCTGGGGCACACGTTCCAGCCTGCCCATCACATAGCCGCCGATGGTGTTGTAGTTAGCGTCGGAGAGCTGTAGATCGAACTCTTCGTTGAAGTCTTCGATCAGCATTAGCCCGCTGACCACATAGTCGTCACCCCGGACCTTTACCTCGTTATCTGATAGGTTGTATTCATAGCGGTCGGGCAGCTCGCCTACGATCTTGCCCAGCACGTCGTCTAGGGTGACCATGCCCTCGGTGCCGCCGAATTCGTCGTGTACTATGGCGATATGCTTCCCGCTTGCGCGGAGCAGTTCGAGCAGCTTGACGACGGGGAGGGTTTCAGGCACGAACAAAGCCTCGGTGCAGAGCGCGCGCGCGTCGGAGGCGCCTTCTTGTGGCGCCAGCAGGTCCTTGACGTAGAGTATGCCGATGATGTCGTCGGGGTCTTTGTCGTAGACCGGGAACTTGTTGTGGGGGGTTTGGACGACGTGCTTGATGATGTCGTCCAGTTTGATGTCGGCGTTGAGCATGTCGATCTCGGTGCGTGGGACCATCACCTGCCGGGTGAGTAGGTCGCGGATGTCGAGCACCGCGTCGATGATATCGTGTTCGTCTTCATGTAGGATGCCGCTTTCTTCGCTCTCGCGCATGATCTGGCGCAGTTCTTCGAGCGAGTAGACCGGCGAGTGTTCTTCGATTGTCTCTAGGCCGAAGAGACGCAGCACGCTGCTGCTAGACCAATTTAGCAGCGCGACGAAGGGGCGGAAGATGGTGTTGAAGATTTGCATCGGCAGGGCGAAGGTCACCGCGACGCGCTCCGGCGCGCGCAGACAAGCCACTTTGGGTATCTGTTCGCCAAAGACTACATGCAGTGCCGACACGATGACCAGGGAGAGCACAAATGGCAGCCCGGTGATTATGGTGCTGAGGGTTGGGCTGACCTCGGCCCCGGCAAAGAGGGCGTTCATGATGCTGTCGAAAGCGTTCTCGCCCACGATGCCCAGCGCCAGCGACGCAACCGTGATGCCGAGCTGTGCGCCGGCGATCAAGCGGTCTCGGTTGGCGTGGTCGCTGAGCCAGCCTTGTACGATGCGTGCGCCCCGGCTGCCGCTGCCGGCCATCTGGTCGATGCGCGCACGTCGCGAGGCGACGGCGGCAAACTCGACCGCGACGAAAAAGCCGTTCAGGGCGAGCAAGACGGCGAGCAAGATCAGCTCAATCATTATTGAGCTTGCAGATGCGGGGGGTTCTTCTCCGTTCATTGTCAGTTCGTTCACCTTGTTGAATCGTGGGGCAGCGCGGGCCGGTGGGGATGGGTTACGCTGCGTGGGATGGTCTATGCCCCCGGCGTGCGTTGATAGAACACTGCCGCGCCATAGCCTACCACGCGCTGTAGGTCACCGCTTACGTCGCCGGAGGTGGCATAGTTCATCACGGCGGCAGCATCTGCGCCCAGCGTGCGTGCTGCCCACATCACCGCCGCCACCGCGCCCCGCCCACAAGCAAATGCTTTGCCTTCGTCCTCTACTTTAACAACGCCTTCCGGGTCGAAGGCCGCCACGCGGTTTAGGAACACGCCGTCGAACCGGTGCGCGCTTTGCTGGTCGTAGAAGTGTGAGAGGTCGGTGCTGGCGACAAGGAGCGCGCGTTTGCCTTGTAATGTCTTCGCCAGTGCGTCTCCCAGCTTCGCGGCGCACTGTGCTGTCTGGTCGCTCAGCATGAGCGGGATGAGCGTAAAGCCACCGTCGAGGGTGCGTTGCAAGAAGGGTAGCTGAATCTCAAGCGAGTGTTCGTCGTCGTGGCGGATTGCCGCGATATTGACCCCTTCGGCGCGGAGGGCGTCGAGCGCTGCGTGGTCTACCGGGATGTCTCCTAGCGGCGTTCGGTATGCGTGGTGTGCGGTGGTGAACACCGGTGCGACTGCAAGCCGTCGGTGCAGGGGCGATATCACCGCGACGGTATCGGTGGCGCGGCCTTGCACAAACCGGTATGCGTGGCCTGCCACCGCGCCCGAATAGCGATAGCCGGCGTGTGGGGCCATGATGCCGATGACCGTGCCCGCCACTGCCGAGACTTGTGCGTCGGCGATGTACTGATCGACGGCCTGGGCAAGCGGTCCGGCGCTGCCGGGATACCAAGTGCCGGCGATGGCGGAGGGGCGCGCGTCGATATGGGCGGATAGCTTGGACATTGAGCTTACCTCTCAGCCAGGGCGAAGTGTATGCAGTGATTGTATCACGGCGCGAAGGGGAGGTACAAGGTGAGTATTTCCCCCTCACCCCCGGCCCCTCTCCCTCGTTGGGGCGAGGGGAGCCAGAATCGCGCGCACAAAGGTCGGCGCAGCCGACGGTTTGTTATTAGCCTGGGGTTCAACCCCAGGCGGCAAGCTAGAATGACACGTCGGCTGCGCCGACCTCGGAGAGGCAGCGCGAGACTCCGGCAGGTTCGGCTTGTGCCTTTGAAACCCCAGGCGGCGGACCTAAAATGAGTAGCCGGCTGCGGCATGGACGGTATAATAGGTGCGTCTAATCAGGAGGGGAACTCACTATGTCTGTCAAACGTATTGCAGTGATGACCAGCGGCGGCGACTCACCGGGCATGAATCCGGGCGTGCGCGCAGTGGTGCGCGGCGGCATCGCCAAAGGCTTGGAAGTCTACGGTATTCGCCGTGGCTATGCCGGTTTGCTCAGCGGCGACATCGAACGTATGACACACCGTGACGTGAGCGGGATTCTCCAGCAGGGCGGCACGGTGTTACAAACGGCGCGCAACATGGAGTTCAAAACCGATAAAGGTCAGAGGCTCGCTCTGCGCCGCCTTAACGAACACGGCATCGAGGGCCTCGTAGTCATCGGCGGTGACGGCAGCTTGCGCGGCGCACAGGCCTTGCATGATCTGGGCTTCGCCGTGGTCGGCGTGCCGGGTTCGATAGACAACGACATCTGGGGCACCGATATGTCGATAGGCGTCGATACTGCTCTTAACACCATCCTAGATGCGCTCGACCGGCTCCGTGATACCGCATCGTCACACGAGCGCGCTTTCCTGGTGGAGGTGATGGGGCGCCGATGTGGATACCTGGCCCTGCAGAGCGGCTTGATGGGCGGCGCAGAACGAGTGCTCATCCCCGAAGAACCCTTCGAGCTTGAGAGCCTCATTACCACAATCGAAGATGCTTATGTGATGGGCAAGAACCACTGTATCATCATCATTGCCGAGGGCGCGCAGCCCGGCACGCGCGAGACGGTCGATTTCATCAGAAACCACGATACCGGCTTCGAGATTCGTCTGACCGTGCTGGGGCATCTGCAGCGCGGCGGACGCCCGACCGCCTTCGACCGTGCGTTGGCGACACGGATGAGCGTACACGCGGTCGAGCTGTTGATCGAAGGCAGAAGCGGCGAGATGGTCTGTATGCAAGGTACAGAGATTAGCAGCATCCCGATTATGGATGCGGTGAGCCGTCAACGCGAGGTCAACCCACGCGATATTGAGCTGGCAAAGCTGCTTGGTTAGCATTGTTTGCTTTGTTTTTCATTATAGGGCAGCCGCCCTTATACCAAACATCAAATAGGAGGCGATATGCGTATTGGTGTTCTTACCGGAGGCGGGGATGTCCCCGGCCTGAACCCATGCATCAAGGCGATTGTCAATCGTGCGATTGATAACGGCTTTGAGGTTTTGGGGATCCGCCGTGGTTGGGCAGGCGTATTAGATTACAACCTGGACGATGATAAAGACCCGGAGAAACGTGCGAAGTGGGTGATGCCGTTAGATAAACAGCGCGTGCGCCGCGTTGACCGCACCGGTGGAACCTTCCTACACACCTCGCGCACCAACCCCGGCAAGGTGACGCCGGACCGGGTGCCAGAGTTTTTGCTCAAAGGGCGCGACCGTGCCAAGCTGCCACCCACCGAGGATCATACCGACCACGCGCTGGCCGTCATCGAACGCCTGGAGCTGGATGCCTTGATCCCCATCGGCGGCGATGATACGCTCAGCTATGGCGAACGCCTGCACAACGAGGGTATCCCGGTCGTAGCCATCCCTAAGACGATGGATAACGATGTCTATGGAACCGACTATTGCATCGGCTTCTCCACGGCGGTTACGCGCAGTGTAGACTTCATCCACAATCTGCGCACCAGCGCCGGCTCGCATGAGCGTATCGCGGTAGTAGAGCTGTTCGGGCGCAACTCCGGCGAGACTTCGCTGGTAGCGGCATACCTCGCCGGCGTAGACCGCGCGATTATATCCGAAGTGCCATTCGACCCGGATAAGCTGGCGAAGCTGCTTATGAAAGACAAGAAGTCTAACCCCAGCAACTACGCAATGCTGACGATCTCTGAAGGCGCATACCCGCTCGAAGGCGAGATCGTAGAAAGTGGCGAGGCGGACGCCTACGGCCACCGCAAGCTCGGCGGGATCGGGCAAGAAACCGCGATGATGCTTAAACAGCTGACCGGCGAGAACACCCTATACCAACAAGTGAGCTACTTGATGCGTTCGGGCGTGCCCGACTCGCTCGATTTAATGGTCGCAGCCAACTATGCACAGATGGCGATGGGCTTGATCGAACGGCGGCAGTGGGGCCGGATGGTGTGCTTGCAACGCGGCCTGTATACCGACATTCCGATCAATATGATAATGCAAGGCAAAAAGCGCGTAAACGTGGCCGAACTCTACGACCCGGATGAATACCTGCCGAAGGTACGTCACGTCGTCGGGATGCCGATGTTCTTGATGTAAAGCTGACGCGCGACAGAAACTCTGGTAGAGGGTGCCCCGGATAAGGGTGTACCCTCTCTTTTTTAGGGGTGCGTATGTTTGAACGCTTTATGTTAAAATAAACCGCGACTCGAATTACATTTAAGTGGGCAGGATTTCAGGAGGATTTCTAGATGGAATACCAGGTTAAAGGCAGTGTTATGCAAAGCCTTGAGGTGCGCCTAAGGCAGAACGAGGCGATGTATACCGAATCGGGCGGCATGGCGTGGATGATGGGTGACATCGAAATGAAGACCTCCGGGCGTGGCGGTCTGGGCAAGATGTTGGGTCGGGCGCTCTCAGGCGAGTCGCTCTTCATGACAAGCTACATTTGCCGGGGGCCACAAGCCATGATCGCCTTTGCACCCGAAGCACCGGGCAAGGTCGTCCCCTTGCCGCTCCAACCGGGCCAGACGATAATCATGCAGAAGGACGCCTTTATGTGTGCCGAGGATTCGGTCGAGCTGGCGATGCACTTCCGCAAGCGGCTGGGCGCGGGGCTGTTCGGCGGCGAAGGTTTCATCATGCAGAAGGTGACCGGTCCCGGCCTCGCCTTCCTAGAGATACCCGGCGAGGTGGTGCAATACAACCTCCAACAGGGGCAGAAGCTAAAGGTAGACCCCGGCCATATCGCGGCCTTCGATTCGACAGTAGACGTTGATATCAGTATGGTGAAAGGTGTAAGCAACATCCTGCTCGGCGGCGAAGGCTTGTTCTTAGCGACACTGCAAGGGCCGGGCAACATATGGTTGCAGACCATGACGCTCCCCAATCTGGCCGGCAAGCTGGCGCGCTATATTACGGGCAAATAAGGGGTCGTTGAGCTTGTTTGCCTCTGCGCATCACTGACGTGCGATGTTTGAGTTGGTAGCGAAAGGACAATCGCATGGCGAAGAAGAAGAAAGCCACATCGCCCGCGACGCCCCGCAAAAAGGGCAAAAAGGACGACTCTAGGCGGTCGTGGCTCGATAAGGAGTTTTACGAAGCTGAACTAAAGCGTTTGCAGTTCGAGCTGGTGAAGCTGCAATATTGGGTCAAGGCGCAAGGGCTGCGGGTCATCCTCCTATTCGAAGGGCGCGACGCCGCCGGCAAGGGCGGGATCATCAAACGCATCACCGAACCGCTCAACCCACGCGGCGTCCGCCTGGTGGCCCTGGGCACACCATCCGATGTCGAGAAAACCCAGTGGTACTTCCAACGCTACGTCGCACAGCTGCCGTCTGCCGGCGAGATCGTGATCTTCGACCGGAGCTGGTATAACCGGGCCGGCGTTGAGCGGGTGATGGGCTTCTGCGACGATGCGCAGTACTGGGAGTTTCTGCGCTCCTGCCCTGAGTTCGAGCGCATGATTACACGCTCCGGCATTGTCCTGCTAAAGTACTGGCTTTCGGTCAGCGACGAAGAACAAGAGCGCCGCTTCCAGGCGCGCGTCAAAGACCCCACCCGGCGCTGGAAGCTCAGCCCGATGGACCTCCAGTCGCGCGAGAAGTGGGTCGAATACTCGAAAGCAAAAGATATAATGTTCGAGCATACCGACATACCGGAGGCGCGCTGGTATCAGATCGAATCCAATGACAAGCGCCGCGCGCGCTTGAACTGCATCACGCATCTGCTGAGCATGATCCCTTACGAGGACGTCACCCCGGATAAGCTGGAGCTGCCGCCCCGTCCCCCGGACGATGTGAACTATACGCGCCCTCCCAGGGATGCGCATATGATCGTACCGGACTATTACGCCGGGAAGTAGGAGTAATTCAAGCCGGGTCTGGGGGTTCAACCCCAGGCGTCAAAGCCTCAATCAACCGCCGCATCAAGCGCGTCGAAGATGCCATGCGCCACATACACCCGCGAGCGTTGCCGCCCCGTCACTTCCCTGACAATGCCCATCTCCTCCAAGCGGTTTAGCGTGTTGTTGGCGGTGGTGCGCGTCACCTCGAAGCGTTGATGAATCTTTTGGGACGTGATGTAAGGCATCTCGAACAACAAGTCAACAATGCCGTATATCCAGCCGGGGACGCGCTTGTATCCCTCCCGGATTTGTCGGCGATAGTCGGCACGCAGCGTCTGCAGGCTCTCGGCCATGCGCGTACCGGCCCGCGATTGGTGGGTTACGCCACGCAAGAAGAAGATCACCCACTCCTTCCAGCTTCCGTCTCGGCTGACCCGCAGCAATCCTTCATAGTAGTCACGGCGGTAGCGCTCGAAGTAGGCGCTGAGGTAAAGCAAGGGCTGCGGCAGAAGCTCCCATTGATAGAGCAGCAGGGCAACAATCAAGCGCCCAACCCGCCCGTTGCCATCCAAGAAGGGGTGGATTGCCTCAAACTGATAGTGGATGAGAGCCAGGCGGACCAGCGGCGGATAGTCTTCGGGGGCGGCGTGCAGATAAGTATCAAAGGCCTGCAGCGCGCTGTGCATCTCGCCCATCGGCGGCGGCACATAGACCGCGTTCTTGATCGGGCTGCCCGGCGTGCCGATCCAGTTTTGGTTGTTGCGGAAGGTGCCCGGCGCTTCGCTGGGGCCGGGGATGTCTTGCATCAGGCGCGCGTGGAGCGCACGGATGAAGTCCAGGTTCAAGGTGCCCTCGCCCAGGTGCTTTAACCCATACTCTAGAGCGCTGACATAGTTCGACACCTCACGCACGTCGGGCACGATAGTTTTGAGCGCCGGCATCCCCGGTAGCGGTATCTGGCTGGCCTCGTAAGCGTAAAGGTCGCTGAGGTCTGCTTGGGTGCCCTCGATGCGGGACGAGAGCACCGCCTCGCGCCGGATGAAAGGCACAACAAACATATCGGGGTTGGGGAGGGCGCGCCCCAGCCCGGCGAGCGTGCCGAGCGCACGGTCGGCCTCAGAGAGAGCCTGCACCAATTCGATGTCAAAGGGCAGCTGTGGTGGCAAAGGGTGCGGCACGAAAGCCCAATAGTCTGCGCCGGGAATCTGTATGAGTCGGCCTGCACTGCCGGCCCGGAAACGTTCAATGTCCATTGTTGCCTCTGGTAGAACCGAATAAAGGTACTTATATTCACCTGGTGCTTTGCGCCTTAGACATTCCTCTTGCTCACCAGACCCCACAAGTTAGGCCCTTTGACCTTTTCCCAAGCGTGGCTTTGCCGCGCAAATGTAGGTTGCCTCCGCGTAGGCGTAGGCGTAGGTGTGGGGCTGTGGGGTGACCGAAGGGAATGCCTCCGGCGCAAGGCCCCCATGAGAGCAAGGTGAACAGATACGAATAAAGCGAAGGGTGGTCCCCCGGTATATTAAGCACCACCCTTATTTTAACGGAATTGCCGCGAACCGCGAATAGCCCCGCAGTGCCGGACGCCTATTTATCTTCGAGCGCCGCCAAGCCCGGCAGCACCTTGCCCTCCAG
>CAZJBO010000019.1:8637-15702 GCA_964544075.1 uncultured Anaerolineae bacterium | reverse complement strand
CGCGGTAAGATCGCGCATCTGTATATCCGACTCGTTCTCGACGCCGTCTGTCATGACCACGATCGCGTTGATATGGCCGGGGTCGCCCTCGGATTGCAGGCGCTGGAAGGCCATATACACGCCATCGAGCAGCGCCGTGCCGCCTCCGGCCTGCAAGCCGGTGAAACTGCGCACCAGCTGCCCCCGATATTCCGGGCTGACCCGCTCTAGACGCGCAAGCAGGTAGGGGTTGTCGTAGAACTCGATAAAACCCAAGCGGTCGCGTTCGCCCTGCATCCCTTCAAGGAAGGCATAAAGCGCTTCGCGGGTGCGGTCCAGCTTCTCGCCATCCATGCTACCGGAGGTATCCACGACGAGGTATACGTCGGTGGGGCGCTTGGTATACCACCATACGTCCTGCACCACGTCAATGATCTGTGCGCCCGGTATCTGCAAGCCGGTGCGCGGCTGGGTGGGATCAACGATATCGGTATTGGCGAAGGGAGAGCCTTCGCGCTGGAGGTTGATGTCAAGGTCGGCAGGGCGATACCCGGCGTCTAGGATGGTGTTCTGCGCGCCCGGTGCTGTGATGAAGGTCGCGAAGCGTTGGAAGGTGAGGCGCTGCATATCGGAGAGTGTGCCGTTCTCCAGCAGGGCGAGCGGGTGGTCGGCCCACATCGCGCCCTCGGAAGGATAGACGGCCACCACGTCGTTACCCCGCGCGTTGAGGTAGATAACCAACTGCTCCTGGCCGATAAAGGCGTCTAGGTAAGGGTTGGCAGCGCCCTGTGCGTCGATCTGTTGCGCCACGTCCCATTCCCCCTGACCATAGAAGCGCACCGTTTGCTCGATCGCCGCCACATAGTCCAGGGTCTGTTGGGCTTGCACATCGTTGATGGTGAGGTTGCGTGTCTTATCCGCCGCTGCATAGAACTCGGCCAGGGTTGCGAGCAGCCCGGACGTGGTGGAGGTGCTGGCGTGCGACCAGGCGAACTCTGCATCCGACTGCGCGCGGTTCATCAGGTCCGACCAACCGACAGCATCGCGCGGCCAGCCCATCTGCAACGCCTCGTTGCGCCACATAATCATCACAACCGGCGAGACGGCATAGCGCACGCTCTGCCCTACGGCCAGCGCGTCTTCATCGCCGCTATATTCACTCCATGCCCGGTCGAGCTGGCCGAGCCAGAGCGCCGAGTCGGGGGTGAGCGCGTCGATCTCGTATGCCAACGCCGCATCGATCATGGCGCTGGGGTCCATCGGGAGGCCTTGTATGCGCAGAGGTGCGCCGCTCTGAGTGGTGTAGCCCTGGTCGTTGAAGTCATCGATCAGGGCGAGGAAGAGTTCGGCCTTTTCGGGCGAGTAGGCCACACGCAGAGCCTCTACCTGCATATCGCCGGTCGCCGTCTCTTTGTCGTCTGCGTGCAGTTCGCTGATAACGTCGAGCGCGATGATCGACATCACGAAGCAGCCCAACGCTACCAAGCCGATCATGGCGATCAAACCAAACAGCACGACACAACCAACACTGCCGGACTTTTTTTGTTTTTGGCTCATAGCCTGTTACTCCGCAATGTTTAGTTCAAACCAACGCAGCAAGGTTTGCAACACCTCACGGTCGGGCGAGCGCATTCGGCTGGCGCTTTGGACTACGGTAACCACGCCCTGGTCTTTCCATTCGAGGAAGGGGCTACCCTCCACGTCTACGCTCACGTTGGCGACCGGGCGCAGCCCATAGTTGACCGCCTGGGCTTGCACCTCGTCCTCAAGCAGATAGCGCATGAAGACCAGCGCAGCGTTCTTTTCGGCGGCGGTGGTTTCGGGGCCGATCCAGATAGTGAAGGGATATTCGAACCATGTAACATATTCGGGATAGAACACTTTGAGAGATTCGCCCCAACGGGTTTCGGCACCCCCCATATGTTGGATGATGTCGCTTTCCAAGAGCTGGCCCACCTCGCCGCCGCTCGGCCCGAAGAGCGCCAAGCTCTCGCCGGGGTAACCCCATGAGCTGGAGAAGTCTTGTACCGCGCCGACGAGTTCGCCCAGCCACTTTTGGAAGTCCGGGTCGGTCACATCGCCCACGCCGATATTGGGCTTGTCGTAATATTCGCCGGCGGCGCTGATGAGCGCGCCCAAGCCGGCGATATTGCGCTTGGGGCTGGGGATTAGGAGCTTGAAGTAGCCCCAATCAGCCTCACCGCCCAGGTCGGGCCAGCCGCCCGGTGCGAGCGCTGCGTCGTGCAGAACCTGCCAGCTGATGGTGTCGAACTCGGCTTCGAGCACGTTTGCACGGCTCTCATAGATACCCCAGGCGAAGAGCGACAGCGCGATAGGGCGTGCGCGATATTCACCGTCGGTGAGGAAGACGTCGCGCCCTTTGACGGCTTTGTAGCTGGCGTTTGCCAGCTCAACCAACCACCGGCTGTCGGGAATCCAGACGGTGGGTATGGGGTCCATCGTCTGGGCGTCGAAGTGGTTGAGCGCCATCAGGCCATCCATCGGGGTGACATCGACCCGGATGGGCTGTCCATCGAGCGTCTGCCCGGATGCGTTAAAGGTTTCGGCGGCCTCGGCTACCCAGTCGTGGACGCCTAACGCGGCGACTATGCGCACGTTGATGGGACCGGCGGGAGTGGGGGGTGCGGCGGGGGTGGGTTCAGGACGGGCAGCGCTGACAATCAACCCGACGGCAATTACAAGCACGGCGGCACCTACGATTAGCAAGAAAACCAATCTTGATCTGTTCATGTTTTTCTTTTACCTTACGAAACAAGTGTATAGTGCAATAGGGGCCAACGCCCAGGCTTCTATACTACTAATGGTGTATGTATTATACCGAGAGCCGGTTGTGTTCAATACCCTAAATAAGGGGGCAAGTGTCGGCCCCAGCCGATATGCTGTCTGAGCCGACGGTTTCAACCTCAGCCCCCGCTTTACCCCAGACTTCTAATCTATGCCCTTCGGCAGCAAATGGCAAGCGCCCGATGTCTGCCGGACATCGGGGCAACTATACCGAATACGATTGTCGGCACACGATTTCGTGTGCGTCAGTCTTCCAGCCCAAGCCGACGGCGGCGTTCGGCAAGGGCGTCGTCGATCATCGCATCACCGATCTCATCGGCCAGTTCCTCTTCAAGGCTGGAGGTGTGCATTTCGAGCCGGGCTTCTTCTGCGTCAAGCCGAGCACGGATCGCATCGCCGATGCGGGCCACGTCCTGGTCGCCGATCCCTACCAGGTCGTCGATGGACTTGATAGCCTTGACGGTGACTTTTTTGGCCTCGGCCAGTTCCATCAGGGCTTTGAGTTGCTCGCGCTCGTCGCGGAAGGCTTGGAGCTTGCCTTGTAGCTTGCGCCGGGCGTCGATGAGGCGGTCGTATTCCGTCTGCTGCTGCTGCCACTGTTCATAATATTCTTGTGCCATCTGCTGTTTGCTGTTGAGGTCGGCTTGTGCAGCAGCGGCCAAACGGTTTTTGCCTTTGACCAGCAAGGTATCTATATCTCTGTCGATTTTCTCGGCGACGGCGGAAAATTCATCATACTTGCGCTTTAGGGTGCGGACGGTACCGCCGACGGTTGCGGCGGCGTCTTCGAGCTGCTCTAGATTGCGTTCTGCCTGCCGGATGTATTCGTCAAACACTTTGACCGAGTTGGCTTCGAGCGCTTGGTCGACTAGGGCGTGCATATTGGCAGAGATCAATGTCTGAACTTTCTGGAACCACGATGCCATGTTTTAACTCCTTATACAAGAATCTTCGACAAGTGAATGATGCCACCACCCCGACGCGGGCGGATGGTGGTTGTGTGAATGTTTAGCACTCCGCTTCTCCCACTGCGTCTTGGGCTTCGCCTTTGAAGACGGGCAGCGTGATGGTGAAAGTGCTGCCCTCGCCAAAGGTGCTTTCGGCGACCACTTCGCCGTCGTGCATCTCGACGACGCTGTGCACGATCGCCAGGCCGCTGCCGGCGCCCTGATCTTCGTACTGCTCCCGATCGATCTGAGCGAACGGTTCGAAGATTTGCGTCAGGTGTTGGGGCGACATTCCCCGGCCTTCGTCGCTGACCGCAAGGTGGACATATTCGGCGTCGGCCCAGGCTTTCAGGGTTACGGTGCCGCCTTTATCGGCGTCGGTGAACTTGATTGCGTTATCGACGAGGTATACCAAAGCACGCTGTATATAATCCCGATCGACCTCGACGTAAGGCAGTGCATCGGCCAGCTCGGTTTTGAAGGTGATGTTGCGCTTCTGGGCGTCTTCGCTGGTATCGTTAATCACACTGTCGAACAATCTGGCGAAATCATGGCAAGGGCTTTTACGCCAATTATACGTATCAAGCGCCTCTCCGGTTTCTAATTCGACCAGGAAGATGAAGTTTTCGACAAGGCGACGCAACCGCTCGGAGCCGGCTTGGATGCCGTGCAAAAAGCTCGCGAATTCCTCGGAGTCGAAGTCTTGTACGTCGCGCGAGACCATATCGGCATAGGCTACGATGTAGGTCAGTGGGGTACGAAATTCGTGGTTTAGGATGGTCAGAATATTGCGTTTAAGGCCATCCATCTTGCCGGCTTGCAAGGCATCGAGCTGCCGAGCGCGCTTGAGGCGTGAGTTAACCGCCACCAAAAGGTCTTCCGAGTCGAAGGGTTTTGGGATGTAGTCGTCAACCCCCAGACCTTTACCGTGGCGGATATCGGCTTTCTCGCCTTTGGCGGTCAAGAAAATAAACGGGATGCTGACCCAACGCGGGTCGGCGCGGACGGCGTCTAGAAACTGATAACCATCCATCTTCGGCATCATGATGTCCGAGACGATCAAATCAGGCGGCGCCTCGGCTTCATTCAGCCGCTCAAGTCCTTCCATACCGCTGCCGGCTATGATGATGGTGTAATCCTCAAGTTCTAGAACATCTCGGATGCCTTCCAGCAGCGCGATATCATCCTCTACAACTAGAATCGTACCTCTGCTCATGGTGGTGGCTCCTAAGTCAGGCGTGAAGAATTGGCCTTTTGCCGCCGATAAGTCTATGGTATATCAGGTAGGTATATGAAGTATACTTCCTGCCAATGCATTTTGCCCGTTTATTGTACCGCAACGTGGCCTTGTTTGTAGGTTAAGATAATCGTCGAGCAACAGTGCCGTCACATAGCTTAATATTAGTCAGCGGCGCGCGCAACTTGTGGAAACATAACGGATGTACGAACAACCCCACCGGGCGCGTTTAGATGTGGGTGCAGAGATGCTAATCTTTGCTGACAAAGCCCCCGTGGGAATGACCATCGACCAATAACACTAAAAGCAAATGCCGCCATCAGGCGGCTAAGTACCCCCGGACGGATTCGAACCGCCGACGCCCGGTTTAGGAAACCGGCGCTCTATCCTCTGAGCTACGGGGGCGCGCGCGCAATTATAACATGGCCTTGTGCGCAGAGCTAAACTGCAAGAGATTTTGCCCTTGTATGAGAAAACCATGAGACAATACGAAAGCCCTTGCCGCTATTGTGCTACTGACTTAAAATACCTCCGGTTTTCAACCGCACAATCGGTCGAAAAACAATTAAACAACGAACGGGAGAATCAAGCATCATGATGTGGAATATTGCTATACCCAAGTCATCACGCGCGCGCCTCTGGCTCTTGGCAGCGTGCATTATACTGCTGGCGGGCATGATACCTCCCGCTGCCATCGCACAAGACCCGCCCGACCGGATTGTCTTCTCATCCTACGCCATCGATACCGACGGCGACGGGCTGGTCAGCAGCATGGATCACGCCGTCATCTTTGTGGTCAACCCCGATGGGAGCGGCCTCACCCAGATCACCGATGGGAGCACGCTTGACCGGGGACCGGTATGGTCGGCACAAGGCGATCGGATCGCTTTCCTGGCGCGCACCGATGCCAATAACGACGGCACAATCGATGTGAACGACAACACCGGCCTGGTCGTGATAAACGCCGACGGCACAGATCGCCTCCCGCTGGTATCGGACACCCTCAACGTCAAAACACCGCTCTGGGACCCCACCGGCGCGCGGATAGCCTTTACCTCACACCCCGACTCCAACGACGACGGAGTGATTAACGATGGCGACCCCATCGCCATCTGGGTTGTCGATGCCATAGGAGGCGGCCTCTCCCGCATCAGCCCGGAGGGTATCGACGCCACCGACCCCACATGGTCGCCCGACGGCACCCGCCTGGCCTACAGCGGGCTTGCCGATACCAACGGCGACGGCAGCCTCAACAAAGCCGCCGGTGATACGGCCAGCATCTATGTCGCCACGCTAAACAAAAACGAAGAAACCGGCGTCACCGAAGTCGTCGATATCGTACAAGTCACCGAAGACGCCAGCTATGACGTACAGCCGCAGTTCTCGCCCGACGGCACCCGGCTTGCCTACATGAGCTTCCGACACGACCACACAATGGATGGCCTCATCAACCCCGCCGACATCCCCAGTATCACCGTGATCGACGCAGACGGACGCAACCGCAAACCGCTCACCGACGAAGAGTTCATCGACTACGAGCCGCGCTGGTCACCCGACGGCTCGGTGATCGCCTTCCGCTCCTTCCGCTTTGACACCGACGGCGACGGCATCATCACTACCAACGACTATGCCGGCATCTATAAGGTCAGCACACGGGGCGGGAACCTGGTCCGGCTAAGCGACCTCAACTCCGCCGCCCAACGCCCGCCGACTTGGTCGCCCGACGGCACCCGCCTGGCCTATGAAAGCAGCACCGACGCCAACGGCGACGGGGTCCCCGACCCACCCAACATCTTCATCGCCGATGCCACCCTCGCGGTCGGCGACGACCCGCGCGTCACTCTGATCTCCAGCCCCAACGCCATCGACCTTGAGGCCAATTGGTCACATCCCGGCACACCGCCCGCCGTCGCCGCCGCGCCCACCGAGCCGCCGCCCACCACGGCTCCGCTGCCCACCGAGCCGCCACCCACCACGGCTCCGCTGCCCACCGCGACCTTTATCATCATCACCGCTGCCCCCCCCACCGAAGAATCGGCAGCGGCGCCCACCGTCGCACCCACAGTCGAAGCGGTAGCAGTCGAACCGACGGCAACC
>CAZJBO010000019.1:0-8537 GCA_964544075.1 uncultured Anaerolineae bacterium | reverse complement strand
GGCGCCCACCGTCGCACCCACAGTCGAAGCGGTAGCAGTCGAACCGACGGCAACCGCCGCCGCCGCACCCACAGTCGAAGCAGTGGCAATCGAACCGACGGCAACCACCGCCGCCGCCGCACCCGTTGCAACGGTGGCAACCGAACCGACAGCCCAGCCCGCCCAACCAGCCCAACCCACCGGCCCGATGCGCCTGGCCTACCACTCGCGCAATACCGATACCACCGGCGATGGCGCGATCGATGCACGCGATATGCACAGCATCATGACGGTCTTCGCCGATGGGAGCAACACTCAGCAGCTTAGTGGCGTAGCATCTAACGATAAAGACCCTGCTTGGTCACCGGATGCGCGATGGATTGCCTACGTCGGGCAGGAAGATTCCACCGGCGACGGCGTGGTCAACCAAAGCGATTGCAGCGGCATCTACATCGTAGCCGCCGACGGCAGCAGCATCAACCGCATCACACCGGTGGACATGTTCGCAGCAGGTCCGGATTGGTCGCCCGACGGCACCCGGCTGGCCTTCTATGGCACCACCCAAGATACCGACGGCGATGGGTACCTCACAGAGCGTGATAACACCAACATCTACCTCATCAACGTCGATGGCTCCGGGATGGTGCAGGTAACGCTCGACCACAACGCCGACTTCGCGCCAGACTTCGCGCCGGATGGCAGCAAGCTGGCCTTTGCCTCGCGCGCCGCCGACACCAGCGGCGATGGCCTCATCGGGATTTACGACAACGCCAGCATTTTTGTCGTCGGTGTTGACGGCAGCAACCTGACCCAGATCACGGTGAACGCCACCGAAGATCAGATGCCGAAATGGTCGCCGGAGGGCCGACGCTTGGTCTTCGTCTCATGGACCAGCGACAATAACCTCGATGGCTACATCGGTGCCGACTATGATATACCCGGTATCTTTGTGATCGAGGCAAACGGTGCGAATCTGGCACGCCTCACCGACTCTGGCGTGTATGCCACATCCCCGACCTGGAACCCCGAAGGCACCCGCATTGCTTATGTGGTGCGCCATGACACCGACGCAGACGGCCAAATGCGCTACAACGATGCGGGCTACCTCTTCATCACCGATGGCGGCGGCAATCTCACCGCACAGCTCACCGACGACACCTTCGGCACCCTACTGCCCACATGGTCGCCGGATGGCAGCATGATTGCCTTCCACAGTTGGACCGATATCAACGGGGATGGTGAGATTAGATATCCCGATATGCCCAACATTTTCGTCATCAGAATCGAGGATGCCGCCCGTATCCAAGTCAGCGATAATGCCTATGCCGACTTTGGCCCTGTGTGGAGCGCCGGAGGTTCTAATTAGTGGTAGTGCTCAATATAAGATATATTACGATATAAAAATGCGCGCTGTTTGTGCATATTGCGGGTCTGGGGTGGCTGTATTCATTCACCTTGCTCCCTGGGAGCACCGAGCCGCTTGAAGGCGACGTTCCTTCCAGTCACTCCATCCCCCCGCACCTCCGCACACGCGGAGGTGACCTGCATTTAGACACGGGTTTCGCCGTGCTGTAAAGGGATCAAGGCGCCTCTCCCCCTTGTGGCGTCTGCGTGACCGGAGGGAATGCCATATGCTGCGCTCGAAAGTGATAAATGTTAGATCCTCTGGAGGAGTAAAGCGTGAGAACAATACAAAGGCTTTCCCCGCTGGGTTTGATTACCCTATTCGCCTTGAGTGCCGCCCTCCTGCCGATGGCCGCCGGGCGCGCGCAAGATAACATCGACGACGAAGGTCCGTCGGGGTTGTTGGCCTACATCTCTTATACCGATACGAACGGCGACGGTCAGATCGAGCCTGTGGGCGACAACGGCACCTTGTGGGTGGTCGATACGACCTGCGTCCACACACCGGAAGAATGCGCGGGGACGAACCTCACCGACGCCGCCACCGACGAGCGCGACCCGGCATGGTCGCCGGACGGCACGCGCATTGCCTATTCGGTGCAAGAGGACCGCAACGATGACGGTCTCATCGATAGAAACTATGCCAATCTCTACAGCATCCAGGTTGCCGATGGGAGTATCACCCGCATCACCAATAGCTTCACCATCGACACCGTGCCCAGCTGGTCGCCGGATAGCACGCGCCTCACCTTCCAATCGATCGCCGATACCAACGGCGACAACGCCATAAACTTTTCCGATCTGCCGGCGGTGAATGTCATCAACAGCGGCGGCGGCGGTCGGACGCTGCGCACGGTCGATGTGTACAGCATCAACCCCGCTTGGTCGCCGGATAACAGCGCGTTGGCTTTCGTCTCCTTCGCCGAAGATGCGCCTGCCGGGGTCTTCACCACCAGCCTGTTCCTTATCAGCCCCGACGCGGGTCGGCGTGTCCAGATCACCTCTGCCGACAGCATGGACCGGATGCCGGTCTGGTCGCCCGACGGTAAGCGCTTGGCCTTTGTGACGACCACCGATAGCAACGGCGACGGCGTTGTTGACCCCCTCACCGATGTCAATAACGCTGCCGTGCTCAACCCTGACGGCAGCGGCTTGACCATCTTAGCCAAATGCGATCCGTTCCCGACCGGCCTGTCGTGGTCACCGGATGGTGCAAGTATCGCCCTGACCTATGATGGGGCGATGTACACGGTCCGCGCCACCGGCGGTGTGCCACCGCTCCAGCTGACAGGCGAGGGCTTTGATGTCACGGCGGTTGCCTGGTCACCCGATGGTGCATACCTTGCCTTTATATCGCACAACCGTCTGTTTGTTATGTCGGCCTCCGGTGGCACAACGCCGGAAGCCTTGAGCGAGACGGGGGACTATGTCGCACAGCCGGTCTGGGCGCCGCTGCTGCCGGAGCCGGTCACTACTGAAGAGGCGCCGACGCCAACGCCGGCGGGCTTCTCCGATCCAAGCCGTCCGTCTCCGCCTGCACCGACCGAGACCCCGGTAGGGCATGGATAAATAGATGGCGTGAAGCATGTAGTAGAATCGAAAGGCCCCGCGCAGTGTGCGTGGGGCCTTAGCTATTAGCGGTGTCGAAGCCTTACCAATCGGTGGGGTGTTTCTCGGTGACCAAGAGCGACTTTTCGGTGACGACGTCGAACATGCGGACGTTGTCGAGGTTAAGGGCAACCTCGATCTGCTGGCCGGTAATCGGGCGGCTGCGGGGATCGACACGTGCGACCATCGGGACGATATCTTCCCTGTCGGAATCCTTCAGGTAAACGATCTTTTCGTTGCCCATTTCCTCGACCACGTCTACCTTGACGGTGATGTTGGCGGTATGTATGCCGCTCGGCAGGTACTCTGGGTCATGGATATCTTCGGGGCGGAAGCCGAAGACGACATCTTTACCGATGGCTTCTGGGAACTTCTTGGCGTGGTCGGGCGGGATGACGACTTGGAAGTCGCCGGTATCGACAACCATGTTGCCGTTTTCCTGCTTGACGGTGGCGCGGCGGAAGTTCATCGCCGGGCTGCCGATGAAGCCGGCCACAAATACGTTATCGGGGAAGTCGTAAAGGTTCTGTGGGCTGTCGATCTGCTGCAAGATGCCGGCGCTGAGCACGCAAATGCGCGAACCCATCGTCATGGCCTCGGTCTGGTCGTGGGTTACGTAGATGAAGGTAGTGCCCAAACGGTGGTGCAGGCGGCTGATCCCGGCGCGTGCCTCGACGCGGAGTTTGGCGTCAAGGTTCGAGAGCGGCTCGTCCATGAGAAAGACGGCTGGCTCGCGTACGATGGCGCGGCCAACGGCCACGCGCTGGCGCTGACCGCCCGATAGCTGGCGGGGGCGCCGGTCGAGAAGTTCTTCGATGCCCAGGCTGCGAGCAGCTTCCTGCACACGGGAGCGTATCTCGTCTTTAGGCGTTTTGCGCAGCTTGAGGCCAAACGCCATATTGTCGAAGACGGTCATGTGCGGATAGAGTGCGTAGCTCTGGAATACCATTGCGATGTCGCGGTCTTTGGGCGGCACGTTGTTTACGATGCGTTCGCCGATCTTGATCTGACCTTCGCTGATCTCTTCCAGGCCGGCGAGCATACGCAGGCTGGTGCTCTTGCCGCACCCGGATGGGCCGACGAAGACTAAGAACTCGCGGTCCTTGATGTGGATGTCAAGGTCCGCGACTGCGGTGACATCACCGAAACGTTTATAGACGTGCTCAAAGGTCACGCTTGACACTGTGGAACCTCCTTAAGATAGGTTTGTGAAAAGAGGGGTTGGGCCTGTGCGGGCCGAGTTGAACCGCACCACACAGTGCAACCGAAAAACTTGGTTTATTATGCCACCATATGCGCCGGGAGACAAGGATTTGATTGGGGTTTAGGGCGACATCCGGGGGTCGATTTTAGCCACGACCGTTAGGAACTCGCCTAATTGCAATATCTGCGGTTAACCCCTTGCCTCGGCGATGTCGCGACGTCATGACATTAGCTTCGCGGCTATTTCCTTGAACTTCTGGGTCATGGGGTGGTCAGGATATTTCAATACGAACACGCCAGCGCTTGCAAGGGTCATCATCTCGTCGGAGTGCGGCAGTACGGCGGCCACTTCGCAGCCATAACTGCTCTCGACTTGGCGCTTGATTTGGTCGAAGTCATAGACGGTGGGTGCTTTGTTGACGACGAGGTACATGCTGGGCACATCGAGCTTGCGCGCGACATCGACCGTGACGCTGGTGCCCTGAAAGTCTTGTTGGTCGGGGCGCAGGATGATGGCCAGGGCGTCGGAGATTGCTAGGGAAAGCAAAGTCTCTTCGTTCAAACCGGGGTGGGTGTCGATCATGAGTACGTCTAAGTTGAGCGCTTCGATCAAGCTGTGGAAGCCGTCGTTGAGCAGCCCTACATCATAGCCTTCCCGCAATACGCGCGCGATCTCGCCGGCCCTGACGCTGGAAGGGACCAGGATAATCTGTTCGTGAGGTATGACGATGAGCTTGCCGGAGATGTCAGAATTGAGGAAGTCGGTGACGTCGTGTGCTGCGTCTTCGATGTTGCACTTGCCCCAAAGGTAATCGTTGAGGGTTGCACCCATGCTGTCTTCGTTTAGGCCGAAAAGTACATGGATGCCCGGCGACTGGATGTCGGTATCGATAATGCCGACCTTCAACCCTTCGGCAGCCAAGACTGTAGCAACGTTGGCGGTTGTATTAGATTTGCCGGTGCCGCCACGGAAAGAGTGTACTGATATGATGCGTGACATAGCTTTTCTCCAAGTTAAATGGCATTTATGCTACTTGAGCCTGGCGTGACGTGAGCGCGATGACACTTGTAGTGGATATCTATTTATAGTCCCGATAATGCGGGCGGGATAATCGTGTTACACATGATTGAATTTTAACACTTCCTCGACGTTCCTTCAAAAAATGGTATTCATTATCTTGGTCAAGCTGATGGCAGAGCGCCGCGCCCCCACAGGTAATAAATACGTTGACAAAATCTTGGCCCACTTCCCCCCTCCTCAAGTTTAGGGCTTTGCTGTAAACACGATTGCTGCTTTGATATAGATAGATAAAGACGCACAGGGGGTGTATGATGAATAAGATGGCAGCTCTATTATTTGGGATGATCTTACTGGCGATCCTTGTCAGTACTCTGTGCGACTCAGATGATATCTGGCGGCCTGCCGACCAGGGCACAGCTCAGACGCCAATAATATCACAATCGGCAAGGGCCGAGGTCACGCGCGCACCACTCTCCACCCTTCCCCCACCAGACCAGCCTCCCCGTACCGTCGTCAAGGCTGTCATGCCCACCGCCACCGCTACTCGGACGGCGGCACCGGCCACACAAGCATCAACTCAGACAACGCCGCCTCCAACGATTGATATCAATGCCACCGCGCTGGCGCAAGCATTTGCCCGCGTCTCTACGGTACCCGCACCGCAAGGCCATCACGAAGGCACGCAAAGTGTGTTCTCTGTAGCCGGGGCAGTGACGCTTAGTTCCGCCCTCATCACGGTTATAAGCATTGCCCTAAACCGTGGTGCCGGAAGGTGCGCGCGCGCCAGACAAGACTATGTTATGCCACACCGCGCGCTGCCACCCGGCATGATGTATAAACCGCCGCAGCAGCGGGCACGAACACTGCGCTGTGTTTCATCCGATGCGCCTATAAACACGCTCTCCCTTCCTTCGCGCTACCTCTCAAACGACAAATATCCCGGCAGCGCTGTAAAATGAGCTAGATAGACGCGCATCCAACGCGGCGAATTTGCCTTGACAAAACGCGCCCTTTATGTATAATGGGTTCAACTATATTCAATTCAATATAGTTAAGGTGAACCACGTAACGAAGGAGAACAAAAAATGGAGAAGTTGATTCAAGAGTTTAGGGTAATCGAAACCGACGACGGGTTCCGCATCGAGCTAAAGGGCGACAAGGAACGGATGCGCTCTTTCGTCACACGCATGGACCCGCGCCGACGCTCTGGCGGGCGTGCTGCCTGGGGACATGGACACCGAGGTCGGCACGGCTGTGGCCCTAAAACGTTCCTCGGCTTCGGAATACCACCGTGGATGTACGGGGATTGGTACGAGGAGGAAGACGAAGAAGACGTCGAGAGCGAGGCCTAACCCTCGGCCTTCTCCGCCCCGACCCCGCTTCCCCACGAAAGCAGACATACACACATCCCCATGCGCAGATCGGCACATGGGGATGCTGCGTGTTGCGCCGGGGCCATATTTTTAAGTTTCGCGCACTTATATAACCCACGTCTTGTTGCCCTATTGCCTAAAATCAGACAAAATAAGCTGAGTAATATTGTTCAAGCCGGCAGATTAAAGGATTTTGATATATGTCAAAGCCTACCGTATTGATACGGCATTGCTCAGATTACGATGTCGATCAGATTGCAAAGGTGCTGGGCGAAGGCATGGAAACGCTCGGCGTGCGCCCGCACGGGCACACTATGGTTAAGCCTAACGTCGTAGCTGCCGCGCGGGGTCATTACGAACAAGCCTACACCCGCGCCGAATTCCTGGACGGCCTCCTCGCCGCCACCCGCGCGCACGGTAAGGCCATCACCCAGCTCTCGGTCGGCGAGCGGTCCGCGCTCACCCTCCCCACACGCTTTACCTTCCATCAGGCAAGATACCGCCCGGTCTTGCGACGCCACCATGCTAAGGCATACTACTTCGAAGAATACCCTGACGTCGAAATACCCTTGCACGACCCCGCCGCACTGCGGCCCTATGTCTATGTGCCTGTACCGGTCACGCAGTGCGACTTTCTTATCAACGCGCCCAAGCTAAAAGCACACGTCTGGACCCGGATGACGTGCGCATTGAAAAACTATGTCGGCTTGCAGGATAGCAGCCATCGCATCATCGACCACGACTTTCATCTCGAACATAAAATCGTCGATCTGCAAGAGATCATCACCCCCGGCTTCATTGCGGTTGATGCCATCACTGCCGGGGAGCTGACCATGATGTCGCCGGTGCCGCGCGCCCTGGGTTTGATAATCATGGGGCTGAACCCGGTCGCGGTTGATGTGGTATGTGCGCACATCTTGGGCATCGACCCACGCACAATGGACTATATCCGAATGGCAGCAACGCGGGGGCTGGGTCCGCTCGATTTGGCCGACATCACGTTGGGCGGGGATGTGTCACTGGAGGCAGCGCAAAAGCGCGCGGCGAACTTCGGGTTCGCCATCGAGAAAGTCGATACCGCGCTTGCTAGACGCACCGACCGCATCACAGTTCACCTCGGCCCCGCGCCCGTCGATGAAGAGGCCGGCGACGGGTACTGTTGGGGCGGATGCCCCGGCGCGCTGCTGGAAACGCTCGAATCGCTGCAACGCGCCTGGCAACCGGACGTTTATGAGACAATCCGTCCGATGACCTTTGTCTTCGGCGCCTACCGTGGCCCCATCACGCCCAAACCGGGCGAGCCGGTGATCTTCTTCGGCGACTGCGCGCAATGGCACGGAGAGCTGGGCGGACAGGAGATCGACATCAAATCGGCTTATGTCTCGCATCGGCGCGTTGACCCACGCCATGACACCAAGCATGTTGACATCACCCGCATAATCTTGCGCTATTTCTGGAACATCATCTGGCGCAGAAGGCGCCCCTATCACCGCATATACGGCTGCCCGGCTTCGATGCACGAGGATCACCTGGTGCTGGCCTTCCTGGGCGGCGCACGTAACCCCTATACCGACCTGCGATTATTTGTCGCCTTTGTGCCGCTCTATATTGTGTCGGTGTTGGTGCGTTGGCGGCGGCTTGGTTGGGCGGCGGTCACGGCACGCTTAAGGCCGGGTAGGACAAAACCGGCGTCGGAGAAGCCCGGCGCACATGGGAACCACGACGCAGCATGAACATAAAAATCCTGGCCGTCTCCGATAAATGCGATCCCGGCATCTATAACCCCGGCGTTCTGCGGCAGCGCGCCGAGGGGGTGCGCCTGATCCTCAGCTGCGGCGACCTGCCCCATAGCTATCTCGACTACATCGCCTCGGCGCTGTGCAAACCCCTGTACTATGTGCGGGGCAACCACGTTCGAGAAGATAGCTGTGCCAGACAAAAAAAGTCCA
>CAZJBO010000018.1:0-15824 GCA_964544075.1 uncultured Anaerolineae bacterium | reverse complement strand
TGCTGCGTGTGGAGCTACTGGAATAGCCGCCACCGGCGCCGTGATTACTAAATAGGCCAGTCCACTTGACCACCCGCCCCGTTCCATATACCCTCGACCTGAGGTTTGCCCTGCGCGATGCCCGACACCGGCGCTATGAAAGCGCGGGTCACGAAGGCTTGGGCACGGAAGCCAAAGATGACGGTATCCCCTTCCTTCACAGTTTGGCTCTTGTCAGGGCTTAGGATGCCATAGTAATCAATCGCAGAAGGTGATGGGAGCATCGCGCGCACCGATTGACCAAGCGCCGTCCGTGGGTCGGGACCGACCAGCGCATGAACATCATATGCAGGGAAGACCGGATCGATGTACAGGCCGCCACCGAAGCAGTACGCTTTGCCGCCGTAGAAGTGCGAGACCTCCGAAACGTACAAGATGGCCGGGGCTTCCGGCAGCTCCTGCACCGCGTGCAGGGGAGTCGTGCCGGTGATGGCGTGTCCCGGCTCCACTTGGGTTGCGCCTGCACCTGCCAGCGCCTCAAAGAGCACGCTCGAATTCGTCCCAGGTGCGTTGACCTCAATGGCGGTACGTCCACCTGCCGTCAGCGCTTCGACCGCGCGTTCCAATGTACTCAAGTTGGGCGTTGAGGAGACCCGACCGCTGACGTCGTCGAAAAGCAGCGCGGGGAACGTCGTAATGCCACCGAAGCGCGCATGAGACAGCGCGTCGAGCTGCGACGCAACGGAAACAATATCCTCTGCCGGGAAGCCGCCCTCGTGCCCCATGTAAAACGTGTCGCCTTCCGCAAAGATGCGTGCCAACAACGTTTGCTCGCGTCCGAGCGATGCGGCAGCCGCAGATGCTTCCCGCGCTTTGTCGAGGCTGAACACCGTCCAATAGTCCGGCGTCATACGGGCGGCAGCCTCGGCCTCGGCGCGCGGAATCTGTACCAAATGCCCGATGTGGCCGAGCCGCAGTCCCGCCGCGTGGATAGGCCGTGCGCACTGCAGATCAACGGCCACGAAAGTTTGGATGCCTCCGCGAACCATTGCCCGCAACGCGGGTATATTGCGCCCGATCTGCTTGGTCATGGCGAAGAGCTTGAGCTTGTACGCGGCAGCTTCTTGGGCCAGTATCGCGGCGTTGGTCTCGATGGTATCTAAATCCAGGACGTAACTATTGGCAGGGATTTGCCCGGACTGATGCAATGTCACGACGGCGGAAAGGAAAGACTCGTTGCGCCGAAGTAAAGTTTTTAGGAACATGACCATTCTCCTCTGTGGAAATGTGCGGGCGAAGCGCGTACAGGTTACCCCTTGACCGCGCCCGCCGTGATGCCCTTGATGATCTGCCGTTGGGAAAGAAAATAGAGCGCCAGCACCGGAAAAGCGGCCAACGTCAGTACCGTAAACATGCGGTCGAAGTGCACCGTGCCGAAGCTCTTGACCATCGCCAACACGCCCAGCGGCAAGGTGTACGCATCGTTGTTGCCCCCCACGAAAGCCAGCGCAAAGAGATAATCGTTCCACGCGGCCACTACGCTCAACAAGATCACCGTGACCAACGCCGGGCGTGCCAACGGTAAAGCGATCTTCCAGAAGATGCGCGCAGTGGAACACCCATCGATGCGGGCGGCCTCTTCGAGTTCCAGCGGGATTTTGGAGAAGAAGTCGCGCAAGATGAAGATCGAAACCGGCAAATTGAAGCCAACAAAAGGCACGATGAGTGCATTGAGCGTGTTGAGCCACCTCAGATCGCGCAGCAAGGTATACAGCGGGATCAGCGTCACATGGATAGGGATCATCGTGCCGGCCAAGAAAATGTAGAACAGCAGCTCCCGTCCACGGAAACGGATGCGCGCGAAGACATACGCGGCCATCGCGGAAATCAGGGTCAAGATCGGCACGCTAATCAAGACGACGATCAAGCTGTTTTGAAAATAGCGCAAAAACGACTCGTTATGCAACATGTCGGAGTAGTTGACAAAGGTCACGTGCTGGGGCAATGCCCAGACGTTTTGCACCATTTCCTGCATCGTCTTGAAGGACGACAAGACCATCCACATCAAAGGATAACCGAAGATCACCGCAAAAAAAACTGCAACCAGGTACAACCACCCGTCTTCGACCAAACGGAAAGGATTGAGCTTGGATATACGTAGCATGAAACGTCACCCTATCCCGATAGATAAACCCTACTCGTCCACCTGATGCCGCTGGCGGGTTGAGACGATGAAGCCTATCGCCACGACGAACGCGATCAAGAACAAAACGAATGCCAATGTGCTCCCGTAGCCCCAGTGGTTGGAACGAAACGCTTCCTTGAACATGTAGGTTGCGATCAGCTCGCTGGCATGAGAGGGGCCGCCTTCGGTCAACACCCAGAAGAGATCGAAGGCCTTCAGCGACCCGACGATCATCAAAACCGCCGCAATGCGAATGGTGGGCAGCAGAAGAGGCAGCGTGATGTAGCGGTAGCGCTGCCAGCTCCCCGCCCCGTCGATGCTGGCGGCTTCGTAGAATTCGTCGGGGATGTTCTGGATGGCAGCGATGAAGATTACGATATAGAAGCCCAGGTAACGCCACGTGGTAGCGACCAAGATACACCCCATAGTCAAGCTCTCGTCGCCCAACCAGCCTTGATGCGCCAGCCCTAACGCATCCATCAGCGCGTTTGCCAGGCCAAAGTGTGGGTGATAGACCCAACGCCAAACGACGCCGACGATCACTTCGGAAAGCACCATCGGCGCAAAGTACAAGGTGCGCAGCAGCGCCGAGCCTTTCAGCCCGCGCGTCAGCAATATTGCCAAGCCGATGCCCAACGGGATTTGCGTGCCAAGCGACCAGATTACTACCACCACGTTATGCCGAAGTGCCTGCCAAAAAACGGCGTCGTTTATCAAACGGCGATAATTATCCAGGCCGATGAAATGCGTCATCGGTCGGATGCCATCCCAGTCGTAAAAGCTGTAGCGGGCAGATTGAACAATCGGCCACAGCACAAAGATGATGAAAATCAGCATGGACGGCAGCAAGAAGAAAACCGCCGTCAAGTGCTGCTCGCTGAGGCGGAAGCGTCCTCGGACGGGCGGATTTGAGAGGTGTGGTTGGGTCATAGTTGACATCGTTTGCTGTTTGGTGGGTAAAGGTACAAAGGGGCGCGGGAGAAGTTCCCCCGCGCCCCACGGATTACACCGTCGCGCCTACTTGCTTGGGCCAAGTGTCTCGACAGCAGATTCCTCGGTTTGGGCGGCGGCCTCTTCGGGCGTGACGCTCAAGCCAAAGAGCGCTTGGGTCGTGTCTAAATGCACCTGTGCCAGTTCCGATGGTAGGAACTGATCGTAAGCCACTTGCACAAAGGTCGCTTCGCTGAGCATCTCGACCATGTGTTGCACGGCTGGCTCTTCGATATACTGATCGTAGCCCTTCAGCGCCGAGATAAAGCCGTGTTCGCCGCAAGACTTGCCGAACTCATCATCGGTCAGCAGCTCGATCAAAGCCGCAGCGGTTTCCTCTGGCGCCGTCGTGGAAATGGCATAAGCGACACCCGTACCGCCGACCAGCGCCAACGGATCACCGTCTTCGCTTTCAGCAACCGGCGGGAACATGATGATCCCCACATCTTCGCGGGCCAATTCAGGATCGATATTCAGCAGACCGGCGTAGTTCCAGTCACCCTGAAGCTCCATCGCGGCCATGCCGGTGCCGAAGAGGACTTGTTCGTCTGTGTAGTCCATGCCGTTGAAGCCCTCACCGAAGCAATCGGCGCGCACAGCATCTTGCAACAGCTCGCCGCTCTCGACGAAGACCGGGTCGGCAAACGAGCCGGTGCGATCATAGGCGTTCAAGAAGGCGTCTGGCCCACCCAAACGCAAGTTCAGGTTCATAAACCAGAACGAGCCGGTCCAACGATTGACGTTCCCCAACGCCACGGGCACAATCCCCTTGTCGTTAAAGACTTCACAGGAAGCAACTAAATCTTCCCATGTCGCGGGCGGCTCAAGCTCCGCCTCCTCGAACAACGCCTTGTTGTAATACAAGAAGATGCCGGTCAGCGTGCCGGGGACCGCATAATGCACATCGTCAAAGGTCGAGGGGCTAAGGCCGCCTTCGATGAACTTGTCGGCGGTTTCGTCGTCAAGTTCGGGGATGGCACGGACAATGCCCGCGTCCACGTAGCTCTTGAGCAACCCGCCGCCCCAGGTCATAAAGATGTCGGGTGGCTCTCCGGCAGCAATGGCTACCGAAAGCTGCATCTTGAGCGCGTCCACGTCCACCGCCGTCCCTTCAATCTGCACGTCGTCATGCGTGGCGTTAAAGCGTTCGATGGCCGGCGGTAAAACGGCAAAAAACGGGTCGGCTTCGGCGGCGTCGTGCCACATGGTAATCACTACCGGCTCGTCCTGAGCGTTTGCCGTGCCGACAAGCACGGGGACAAACGCGCTCAAGACCAACGCGCCCACAAGAATAACCTTATATGCTTTCTTCATGTGTATTGCTCCTCGATATCTCTAGACTTTGGAGTTCGCTGGCGGCTTTCGGATGTATAATTCGTGCTAATGCGGCGTATTATACTAACCGTTGCCTATCTTAGAATACACGAAGAGCTATGCCATCCGACTGCCATCCTGCTGCCAACTTGAAAGTGGTCGATAAATTAGGCATGACGCAATCTGACACTCCGAGTACAATGGGCGTATAGTAACAATAGGGGAGAATATCCTCATACTTGGTGTATGTAAAGGTAGCAAAGCGTCGGTTCGACACAAAGGAGCCTGATGACCAAACAACCCCATCCCCTGCAATACTGGCTGCTGTCCGATAGACCGCATGTATCAGATTAAGTCTGGCCCACTACAGGTTAGGTTGCGATGAGCACGGCTGAGCATCCCGGTCTTCCCGAATCCTTCGAGCACGAAGTGCGCGAGTGTCTATCCCATCTGTACGACTTTACAGCAATGCAGCACGACCCAATCGTGCAACGTTTGGCACCGACACTCTCCGGATTGGAGAGCATCCAAACCGTCCGTAAATTGTTGATCGATACCATCGAGCAGCTCAACCAACGGGAAACGGTCACCAGACCGTCGCGGCAGACGCGCCTGTATCACATCTTGTTGCTACGCTATGTGGAGGAACAGCCCACCGCCGTGATATTGCAGCGGCTCGCCATCAGCGAACGGCAATACTACCGTGAACTCCAGCGCGCCGTGCACGTAGTGAGCCTGCTTTTGTGGGAACACATCCGAAACACCGCCGTGCCTCCTGAAACGCTTTCGATTCAGCGCGAGATACAACGCGCATCAAAGCTGGCCGGATTGTCGCGCGTCGAGCTGTACGACGTCCTCACCGACGCGGAGCATTCGGTACATCCGTTGGCCGAGCAGCACCGCGTCGAAATCGCGCTCGACCCGGCGGACGAACCGATTGTCGCCCACGCGCCGGCCCAAGTTTTGAAGCAAGCTATCATCTGCATACTCAACGAGGCAATCACCCATGTGGCAGGAACAGGGGATATCAGCTTGCAAGCGCGCACCGTGGACGGGAATCCCATCATCGATTTTTCGGCGCGTGCGGCAGCCGCCGATCTTGCCGCGCTCCAAGCTGTGTTGCACCAAGACGACACAATCACCTATCTGCTCCGCGCCATGAACGCGCGGCTCGACACACAACAACCAAACGTCCACCATCTGGAAATCGCGCTGGCGCTGCCGGAATACGCACGCAAAATTCTTGTGATCGACGACAACCCCGACGTGGAAATGCTCATCCGCCGCTATTTGGCAAACTCGGCGTATGGGATCGTGGGTGCCCAAGATGCGATGGAAGGGATCACGCTGGCGCGCAGACTGCAACCCTTCGCCATTATCCTTGACGTGATGATGCCGCAATGGGACGGGTGGGAAGTGTTGCAAAACCTAAAAACTCACCCGACCACCCAGCACATCCCGGTTTTGATCTGCTCGGTGCTGGATACACCGGAGCTTGCGCTTTCGCTGGGCGCGGACCGCTTCATCAAGAAACCGCCGGACCGCATGGCTTTGCTGGCGATTTTGGCCCGGCTGGTGGAATGAGCTGGGCAACGAGCGCCTCCACACATTGGACTAGCTCGATAGGCTGAAAACCGGATTCCTTCCAGAGCGTCATCTTGCCGCTCACCACCGGTGCGATGGCATCGTGTGGCCCCTGGCCGGAAATCGCGATCACGGGAATCTCTTGCATCTGAGGATCGGCTCTCATGTGCTCGACCACCAAAAACCCGTCTAAGTCCGGCAGACGAATATCGAGCATAACGGCGTCCGGCGGGAACTGGCGCATGAGTTCCAAGCCTTCTTGCCCGCTCGAAGCCAAGCGCACGGCGTAAGGGCGCGGAGCCGACTGAAGGAAGCGCGTCAACATGCGCAAGATGTCCGGCTCGTCGTCAATCAGCAGCAAGCGGTGCACGTCCGGCCCCAGCTTATCTAGGGTCTCCAAAACGGCCTCGCGCGATACCGGTTTCACCAAATAGTCGTGCAATCCGATAGCTTGCATCGCGCGCCTGCCGCTGGGCATGGGGCAGGTGATGAGCGTGGTGGCGGGATGATTTGCGGCAAGGTAGCGCTCCAATCGGTCGGTATCGGCGTCTTGTGCCGCGATCACGGCCAGAGGGTGCTGTTGTTCGACCCACCGGCAGACTTCGTCCAGATGAGGTGTGCTGAGCACGCGGTGTTTGCGTGTGTAGCCCCGGAACAATTGGATGATGGCCGGGTCGTCGTCCCATACGATCACGTGATGGACCGCTTGGTCGGCGCTGTCGTCGGATGATATTTCACGGGGGAGCGTGTAACTCCCCTCTGCGAGGGGCAAAGTGAACGTGAAGATGCTGCCTTTGCCGGCGATGCCCGCGCTTTCGGCCCACATGTGCCCTCCGTGTAAGGTGACAAACTGCTTGCTCAAAGCCAAGCCCAAACCCGTCCCGCCTTGTTTGCGCGAGAAGTTGCCGTCCACTTGATAAAACTCCTCGAAGACGTGCGCCAGCTCATCGTGCGGGATGCCGATCCCCGTATCGCTAACAGCGATCACCAAATGCGCCTCGTCCAGGCGCGCACGGAGTGTGATCGTGCCGCGTTCGGTAAAGCGCACGGAGTTAGCCAACAGGTTGAGCAGCACTTGGCGAATGCGGGTGCGATCCATGCGGATGTTCGGCAAATCATCGGGGACGTATACGCGGAATTGCAACCCCTTGCTTTCCACCAAGCTCTCGGCCATGCGCACCGCCTCGTCGATCACCTGTTTGGGGTCGGCTTCTTCTTTGACCATCGCCAACTGAGCGGCTTCGATTTGGGAGATGTCCAAGATGTCGTTAATCAGGCCCTGGAGATGCCGGGCGTTGCGATAAATGGCTTGGATGTCTGCACGATAAACCGAGGGGAGGGTATGGCCGTAGACCTCCGGCGCGGTCGCCATGACCTCGCTAAAGCCGACGATCAGGTTGATGGGCGTGCGCAGCTCGTGGCTGACGTTGGCTGCAAATTGGGCCTTGAGGCGTCTTGCCTCTTTAGCAGAATCGCGCGCGTGCCGCAACTGAATGTTCAGGCGTTGCAAGTTTTGTTTAGACGCTTGCAGCACCTCGGTGATGCGGGCCATCTCGCCGCGTTGTTCGCGCGCTTTGTTCATTTGTTCAACGGCGTGTTTCTGATAGTGTTGGGAAATTTCCAACGCTTGCAGAAGCCCGCGCGAAACGCAATAGCTGAAAATCTGGTTGATCCAGATGAACAACACCGCGCCCCAAAAGGCGACGGGGTCGGCGGTGGGACTCGACAGCAACAGCAAGGCCGCCGAGCTGCCTACCGTGAAGAGCAGTTGGCCCCACAAAGTGGATAGATTGCCGGCCAACAAGACGACCACGGCGAAGAGATAGGGCGCGCCGGCATAGTGCAGCTTGAGCATGGCAAAGATCACGCACAGCCACAACCCGACCAGCAAAAAGTAGATGGCTGCGTTGAAATGGATATAACGCAAGCCCAACGCAACGCCCGAAATCACCATGAGCGCGATGCTGATCTGGATTTGCTCATCGGATATGTAGGGCAAAAGCGTATTGCTGCCTAGAAAGACCAGGATCGTCAATAAGTAGACGCAAATCACCGCAAGATCAAACGTGTTGCGGCGAACATCCACCAGCAAACTGTAATTGTCGTTCATAGGGTCATCCTGCCCGCATAGCGCAAAGTTGAGTGATACGCTCACCAATAGATTCCCGGCTGCGTCGCCTCGACGAAATGCCAGACGAGGCCGCTAACCACGTGCAAGGCGAGCATGAAGCTGCAAAGGTAGAACTTATGTGAGCGCAGGTTGATAACCGCGCCGTCACGTGGGCGTATCCAGAAGGCAAGCGAAGCGATAAAAAGAACCATCACGGTAATCTGCCCACTCCACGTGAAATTACCGTGGGCAGGTCTTGCCGTTTCGACCAGAAAATACGTGTAGAACGCGCCGACTGCGAATATCATCCAAGCTAAATTCAGGGTTTTATCATGTACAGCACGCTTAAAATGTAGGATGTAAACGCATAAGGGGAATAGAATCGATAAGAAAAATCTGGCTGCCATCAACGGGACGTTCTTATCCAAGTGGAACCAAAAGAAGGCGAAGGGAGAAAAACTGACGCCGTTAGCCCCGCCGAAGGTTGGGATAGCCTGCAGAGTTAATATAACCAACGACGATATGATAATCGTCATCGCGAGCGGCCAATGGACCTTTTGCCTACGGGCAAAACAGTAGACAATGCTCAGACATAGCGCCGGCAGGAAGGAGATCGTGAAGTTTGGCTTTGCCATCGCACAAAGAACCGATAATATCGCGCTCACAGGGATGAGCCGGGTAAGGGCGGCTCTCTCATTAAATATTTGCGTCATGCACAGAAAGAGCAAAACAGCCAACGGCTTTAGAATGATTATCGTGGGGTTGTGAAAAACGTGTGGCAGGACATAGCCTAAATACAGATTCTCGGCAGCAAAGGTGGGTAACGAGACCGCCGACACCTGCAGAAGTATCAAGGTCGCGCCGGCAAGCAGCATCGAGGTACGGCGCGTCACCGGCGCATTGATCTGCGCGCGCAACCAGAAGTAAACGACAACGCCCAGAAATACATAAAACGCTTCAATGAGCACAATACAGGCAGGGGTTACCCCTACATTGAGCCAAGCGACCACTGTGATAAGCAAGCTGTGATACAGAAAGTGCGGAATCGTCGGGCTTTGTGGTGGGGCAAGGCTATGTGCTTGCATCGCGTCTCGCACCCATTGATTATGAAACGGAAAGTCCATCTTGTCGGCTAAAAGTTGAGTAACCGGCGCGAAAACCACCACAATGATAAGGATCATTAGAGCGATTATTATGCGCTCATCCCGACTCACTTTGACGTGAAGTTTCGTCACCCAGAACAAAACCAACAACATGGCGATGCTGGCAAGCCAGCTTTGTACCACATCCCACAATCGACCGTCCTCAACAAGGGGAGGGCCAAGCAATAATGCAAACGCAAGCACGACCCCGATGATAGGTACAAATTCCGTCCAGGCATGGTCTCTGAGCTTGGTCAGCCCGGCGTAGAACCTTCCGATGAGGAAAGCCCAAACCAGAAAAAATATCGGGATAAGCAGAAACAGCGCGTTTAGAGAACCACGGACGATAGCGATCAAAGCGGCTATGGTATAGGCGGCCTGCAAACCCACAGAAAAACAACGCAGCTTGTTTGTGGACAGACCAAGCAGAGCCGATTTAGCAAGCAAAGCCACGGATTGCATCGATTACTCCCGTTTGATCTGTCGCGTTAAGTGTGGTGTAGAAGGGAAGACGCAGCAATCGGTCGCTAATATCCTCCGTGACCGGGCAGTCGCCGTCTCGCCCACCCAATTTGCGCCCCATTGTAGAGAGGTGCAAGGGTTGGTAATGGAACACGCTTAGGATGCTGCGCGCTTTTAGATAATCGACGAGCGCTTGGCGCACCTCCACCGAGGGAAGCAAGATGTAGAACATATGATAAGACTGCTCGCAGTGTGGCGGTACGGTGGGGAACTGCACCCCGTTGACTTCTGCCCAGCCTTTCAAACCATCATGATAAAGCTCCCAGATACGCCGCCGTTTGGACTGTATCTCATCGCACTTCTCAAACTGCGCATAAAGATAAGCGGCGAGGATGTCCGATAGCAAGAAACTGGAGCCGATGTCCACCCAGGTATATTTGTCCACCGCCCCCCGATAAAACTGCTTACGGTTCGTGCCCTTGTCGCGGATGATCTCGGCACGCTCGACATATGCGGGATCATTAATCAATATCGCCCCTCCCTCCCCGCAAATGAAGTTCTTAGTCTCATGAAAGCTCTGCGTCGCCAGGCAGCCAAAGGTTCCCAAGTATTTGTCTCTATATTTACCGAACAGCGCGTGTGCATTATCTTCAACCACGGCAATACTGTGTTGGGCTGCGATGTCCATAATCGCGTCCATCTCGCAGCCCACACCGGCGTAGTGCACCGGAACGATCGCTTTCGTGCGCGGCGTAATGAGGCGTTCCAACTGTGCTTCATCCAGATTAAGCGTGTCGGGCCGAATGTCGATAAAGACCGGGCGCGCGCCCCGCAAAACAAAAGCGTTAACGGTGGAGACAAAGGTGAACGAGGGGATAATCACCTCGTCGCCGGGCTGAAGATCAAGCAAGATAGCACACATCTCCAGCGCATCGGTGCAAGAGGTAGTAAGCAGCGCTTTAGCAACGCCGAGTTTATCTTCCAGCCATCGATGGCACTTCTGACTATACACACCGTCACCGGAGGCGTGACCTGATCTTACACTATCGGTAAGGTAAGAAATCTCGTTGCCCAGAAGCGCCGGTTTATTGAAGGGGATGCGATATGTACTCAATGAAACCACCTATGATACCAAAGCTGAACCGACTGTATCAGAAACCCACACCGTTGATAGAACCTCAGCGCGCCGACGTTGCGGCCTTGCGTAACAACCGAGACGGTTTCAACCGCGTGGTTAGCAAAGAAAGCAAGCGCGGCGTGCACTAAACTCCCACCGATGCCACCTCCCCGCACACTTGCATCTACCCCCACCAAGCCAATCTCGCCGAGGCCATCGCGCAGATGGCAGGTGATATACCCGGAAGGCTTCCCTGCGTGCTCGGCGACAAGCACTGCGTCCGCATAGCCCTTGCAGCTATTTTCGATCCATGTTTCATACAATGCATCGCACTGCGTGGGCGAGAAGTTCCCGTCATAATAAAAACGCGAAGCTCGGTAGGCCGTCTGCGCAATGCTGCGCAGTATAGGGATATCGTCGGGCACAGCAAAACGAAGAGGAGGCGCAGCCTGTGATGCTTGAATCACGCAAGCCAGTGTTACCCGCATCCCGACGAAGCGGAACCCTGCATCCTCGGCCAAGCGCACCGTATCCCTATCATCACCGGCGGCGAGGAAATAAAGGCAGTCGACCGCGCCGGCCTCGGCCCAGCGCATGACAAACCGCATCTTGTCAGCATCCAAACGGGTCGGGATGATACGCGCAATATGGCAGTTAAAGAAAGCAGAGTCCCAATCAAGGGTGCGACAAAGTTCATTCATTTGCATCATCATCTTCGGTGCGCGTGCGCACAGCATAGCTTGGCCTGCCTAGCGACTGTAAGTAGATGCGCGCCAAGTATTCGCCGATGATGCCCAAAACGAACAGTTGTACACCGGAGAAAATCGCAATCACCGAGGCAGTGAAAGGAAAGCCTTGCACACTGCCACCCTCGATAAGATAGCGTCCAACCACATAGATTAATACAACAACCCCAAACAAGGTAAAGGCAAAGCCGAGCCAGCTTGCCAATCGAAGCGGCAAGGTGCTAAAGCCGGTGAGCATATTGATGGCGTGGGTTGCCAGCTTGCGGAAGGTGTAGTTAGAGATTCCCGCATGACGCGGCTGGTGTTCTACAGGGAGCGCGGCAAAGCGCGTCGTGCCCCAAGTGAGCAGCGCATCGATGGAGACATAGGGGCTGTGGTAGTGTGCGAAGGCGTTACGTAGCCGGGTGCGGAAGATACGAAAGGCGCTTATATCACATAATCCGTCGATATTCAAAGCGCTCTGCATCGCGAATTTGGTCGCCCGCGACGCCAGCGCGCGCCATAGACTGTGCTGTTCTCTTTCTGGTGTGCCATAGACAACATCATAGCCTTCTTGCAGCTTCGCCAGCAGCCGGGGAATCTCACATGGGGGATGCTGTAGATCATCATCCATTGTGACGATCAAGTCATATTTCGCGGCACGGATGCCGCAAAGCAACGCATTATGCTGTCCGAAATTGCGCATAAGGTTGATGCCCGACACCCACGGATACTTAGCCGACAGCGCTTTGATGACACGCCAACTATCATCCGGGCTGCTGTCGTTTATAAAAATTACCTCGAATTCCTCGGCTATGTCGTTAAGCACCGCGTAGAGCTGGGCGCTGAGTTCGGGCAAAATTTCGGCGCTGTTATAGACCGGGATCACAAGAGAGAGCGTGGGCATGGAAGGCTTGTTATCTACACGCATGGGCTAAGTTCCAATGAGAAACAGCTGCCGGTCACATCAAGCTGCCGTATTTTACTCTGCCCGACTTTGTACATCAAGCGACGCGCAGAGCAACCACACGATGCAAAAAACGCGGTATGGTGGTAAAGTATCGGGGCTAAAGACCGGATACCATAGAGAAAGAGGGGCAGACTCATGGAAATCGCGTTTGTAATCAGCGCCAAATTTATCATCGCCATCCTGCTTGCCGCGCTTTCGGCATATACCGGCATATATCTGTTCGACCGCACAACCGGCGAGATTGACGAATGGGCCGAGCTAAAAGCCGGCAACCTTGCCGTAGGCATCACCCTTGCCGCTTTCGTAGTCGGGCTGGCGTTGGTGCTTCAGAACAGTGTACAAGTGCCCGGCGTGCCTGAAGACCTTGCGCCAAGCCAATATGTACTCTATGCTCTGCTCGAACTGATCGTACGTTTCATCATGAGCTTTGTCATGGGCGTCGTTGGCGTGCTCGTGGGAGTGTTCTTCTACGACCGGCTCACCGGCGACCTAGACGAATTCGCACTTATCAAAGAAGGCAATATCGCCGTCGCCGCGACGATGGCCGCCGTCATCATCGCAACCGCGATCTTGCTTGCGCCGGTGGCAAAAGTCGCCGCCCGCTTCGCGAGCGAATTGCTGTTCGGCTAGTGTAGTTTACAGTTCGTTGGAAAGCCGGTAAAATACCCGGCACCTGACCGAAACCACGGAGGCTGTTTATCTTGCTTCAGCGTCAAACCCAAACGGCGCAATATTGGAAAGAATTCCGCGTAACCGATGCGGACATAGAGTACACCTACAACCTATTACTCGAAGAAGAAACCCCCCTTTCCCTCGAAGAAATTGCGCTCGAACTTATCGAATATCGTATCCGCCAAGAAAACGAAGCCTTTAGGCAACAGCTCGCCAAAGGCGAACTCTACCAACCCAAAAACACCTACGCAGTTGGCGATAAGCTCGTCTTCCCGGTCTTACAATTCGCCGTCGGCACCGTGGTCGGCGAACGCCCAGGCAGCAACCCCGAACACGGCAAGTTCACAGTAATACAAGTCGAGTTCGAGAACCGCCGCCGCCGCGAGTTTGCCAGCAACCTACCCACCCCACACGCGCTCAACCACAATGGCGATTTGTTCGCCCAACCGGAAACCCCCATCGACACCAGCGCCCTTCTCAATGAACATGGCAGCCACGTAAAAACTCAGCTGCTCAAACGCCTGACCAAAGAAAAAGAGATCGTCTTCATCGCCGACCGCTGGTTCCCACGTTCTTTGCTCATCGACGTGAACGTCGGCAACCTCAACCTTGCCGAAGCCCTGCTGGATATGGCAGGCGGCGGACCGATGGAGACCGAGGCCCTGCTCAAAGACGTAGGCCTGCCCGAAGACCTAAACCCACGCCTGCAGAACTTCTCGTTGGACTACGCCCTGCAAAAGGACGAACGCTTCGACGAGGTCGGCCCGGCAGGTAAAACTATGTGGTATCTGCGCCGCTTGGAGCCACCCGAAGTGCTCCAGCCACCGGCACGTCTGCTCTACACACCGATCGAATATGACCGCGCACGGCTCACCGCCGAAATGCTAGTGCTCGAAGAAGACCTGGACGACGAGTTCTCGCCCCTCCCCAACCCCAACAACGATGTCCGAGAAGTCACCATCACCCTATCCTTCCCACACCGCCGCGTGGGGACTCTCCCACTTTCGGCAAAACTGCGCCCGCTCTTCCCCACCGCTTACGAGGCGCCCCGCGTACGCATGGTCTTGATCGATGGACAGACCGGCGAATCCTTCGCCGGCTGGGTAGTCCGCAAAGAGAAGTTCGTCTTCGGACTCGCCGACTATTACCGCAAATACCGCATCCCGGTAGGCGCTTACGTTATCGTACGCCGCATGGATGAACCCGGCAAGATCATGATTACACACGCCGCACGCCGCCCCCGCACCGAATGGATACGCATGGCCGCCGTTGAAGGCGATACCCTCGTCTTCGACATCCAGCGCCGCTCCATCGGGGCAGGCTATGATGATTTGATGGTAGTCAGCGCCGACGACCTAGACGCGATCGACGACCTCTGGGTCAAGATAAACAAAGGCGGCAAAAGCCTCCTCCAGACACTGCGCCAGCTGGTACCAGAGCTGGCAAAGCTCACCCCCCAGGGCACCGTGCACGCCAAGACCCTATATAGCGCAATAAACATCATCCGGCGCTGCCCGCCCGGACCGATCTTTGCCACCCTAATCTCGCAGCCGGAATTCGAATATGTCGGCGATGGCTACTGGCGCTATGAAAGAAACCGAGTGTAAAGACAAACTATGATACCTAACAGGAGCATCTTGCTGTGACCCTGACCAAAGGCCGGTCCAGCCGGCGCATCAAACCCACGTACGATACGCGCTTTTATATTGATTACGACTGGTGGGAGCGCCAGGGCCGTCAACTGCGCGCATATATGATTAACCATCTGCCGCCCGAACAGCGCGCCTATTTTGTCGAACATTCCGAGGTCGAAGAAACCGACTGGGTAGACCCCGAAACCGGCGAAGTGCGGCGCGTAGACGCGCTCCAACAAGCCCTCCAACGCGCGGGCGAGGCGCTAGACTTCATCACACCCCAAACCCCTCTGGTCGAGGCGGTCTTCCGAGTATTCCTGGCAAACGGCAACAAACCACTCTCCATAACAGAGCTAAGCGAACGCATTGGACGCACCCCCCGCGCCATCCTGCGCACCCTCAGCGGGCCGCGCGTTTACCGAGGCTTGCGCCCCTCACTCGACGACTAAACAGCACTAAACACACCGGAAAGGCAGATCACAATGCGCGTTTTTATCAGCGGCATCATGCAAGGCTCGACAAAAAGCAACGGCATACAGAGCCAGGACTACCGCTCGCGGATCGTCGCGATTCTGCACGACTGGGACCCAGAAGTTGAAGCTATCGACCCACTGCTCATTTGGCCCGATTCGGTTAGCTATAGCACAGACAAAGCTAAAGAAACCCTGCTGGAAGCGGTAAGGCTGGCAGGAGAGACCGACGTCTTGGTCGCCTATCTCCCCACCGCCAGCATGGGCACCGCGCTGGAAATGTGGAGCGCATATCAAGCCGGCGTGCCGGTGTATACCATCACCGGAATGCGCTACAACTGGGCCATCCTCACCATGTCCACAAACATTTTCCCCACAATAGCAGAATTCGAAGCCTTCGTCCGCTCCGGTGGCCTGACGCACCACGCCGACGCGGACTAACTTACCTTCAGATAACGTTTCGGCCTCGG
>CAZJBO010000017.1:3194-15916 GCA_964544075.1 uncultured Anaerolineae bacterium | reverse complement strand
GGGTAGGCGGCGCCCCAACGAGCTATCCGGCGGGCAGCAGCAGCGCGTAGCCGTGGCGCGCTCCCTGGTGGTCGAGCCGCACGTGTTGCTCTTTGATGAACCGCTCTCTAACCTCGACGCCAAGCTGCGTGTGCAGATGCGTGTCGAAATCCGCAGCATCCAACACCGTTTGAACATCACCAGCATCTACGTCACGCATGACCAAGTCGAGGCAATGTCGATGTCCGACCGCATCGTGGTGATGAACGCGGGCCGCATCGAGCAGATCGGTGTGCCGACAGAGATATACCGCTATCCCAAAACACGCTTTGTCGCCGATTTTATCGGGCGGGCAAACTTCATCGAGACGCGCGCTGAGGCCGTCGTCGGCGACCGGGTGACCGTAACGCTCCTGGGCCGCACCCTCACCGTGCCCATGAAGCAGCCCCCACGTGTTGGCGACGCACTTTTAGCCGTGCTGCGCCCTGCCGATCTGAGCCTACGCGAAGATGCATCGCAGTACCCGGTGGAAGTCGAACAGTCTATGTACCTCGGCGCCGAGACAGAGTACATCTTGCAGGCCGAGGGCCGGCAGCTCGTGGTGGTAGAGACCGGCTTACATGCCATGCGTCTCTTCGCCGAAGGGCAAGTCGTGGGCCTGACCTTTGAGGATGAGGCCGTTCACCTGCTCCCCGGCACAGATTTATAGAAAGCCTTCGACACAATACTAGATTTTCGTAGGTTTCCACCGTATCAATTATAATTACCGGCGGAGTGCATGTTTGTGTTGGGAGGCAATGCGCGGCAATGAAACCGGGGAAAATCAGAGCTTTGGCCTTGTGTGTGTTCCGACGAGACGATGACATCCTTGTAGTCAAAGGCTACGATTCGGTCAAAGGCGAACGTTTCTACCGGCCTGCCGGCGGCGGCATCGAGTTTGGCGAGCACAGCCGAGAGGCCGTCGCGCGCGAGATTAGAGAGGAACTCGGCGCAGAGATCACGGACCTGCGATATCTCGGCACGCTGGAGAACATCTTCACTTGCTACGGCGTCGCCGGCCACGAGATTGTGATGATGTACGAAGGCGCGTTTGCCGACCGGTCATTCTATGCGCGTGACGTTGTCGCCGGTGACGAAGGCGGCGTGGCGTTCGAGTTAGCCTGGATGCCGCTGTCCGGCTTCGCGCGTGGTGATGCACCGCTTTACCCCGATGGCCTGTTAGCGTTGTTGAGGCGATGACTTATGAATACATTACCCCTCTGGCAGATGCGTGTGGCAGACTTTGTAGAAGAGCACGTGCTCGACGCTTCGATTGAGGCGCGCTTGCTCGACCTTGCCTCGGAGGTTGGCGAGCTGGCGAAAGAGGCGCTTGAGGCAACCGACTATGGCAATGCGCCCTTCGTCGTGCCCGACACCTGGGCCGACGAGATGGGCGATGTGTTCTTCTCCCTGATCTGTCTGGCAAACCAAACCGACATTGATCTTGAAGCCGTGCTCGGCGCCGTGTTGGTGAAGTACCAGCACCGCTTGGCGCTCGTCGGTGATATAGGGTCGGGGATGTAAGATATTGGCGGCGTCGTTCACGCCCGCGCCACCGCCTCACACAGCCGTGTTATTTCTTCCTCACTGTTGTAGTAGTGCACCGAAGCCCTGACCATGCCCGCGCTTAACCCGCGCGTATCCATATCGAGCCGGGCGGCATTCACTCTGCTCACACTCACGTTGATGTTGTGCTCGCCCAGCGCCTCCATGATCGCATCCGGCGTCTTCCCCGCCACCGTAAACGTCACAATGCCACACTTCTCGGCGCCCAAATCCCACACCGTCACACCGGGCAGCGTCGTCAACTGTGCGCGTAGGTCACTTGCCAGGGTGCGCACCCGCGCCCAGATCGCGTCGAGGCCCCAGCCCAGCGCATAATCGATCGCCACGCCCAGCCCGATCCGCCCCGCATAGCTCGTCTCCCAGGTCTCGAAGCGGCGCGCGCCCGGCCAAAATTCATAGCGATTAATCTCGACCCAATCTGCCGCCCCAGCGCCGACAAAGGGCGGTTCGAGCCGTTCGGCGACTTCCTCTCGCACATAGAGGAAGCCGGTTCCACGCGGGCCACGCAAGAACTTGCGCCCGGTCGCGGCGAGCATATCGCAGCCCAACGTGCTCACGTCGAGCGGCATTTGTCCGGCAGATTGACAAGCATCCAGTAGGTAGAGTATCCCGGCTTCCTTTGCTACTGCGCCCACCGCCGCCGCCGGGTTGACCAGGCCACCGTTGGTCGGCACATGGGTGATCGCGATGAGCTTTACGCGCGCGTCTATCGCGTTGCGCAGCGCTGCCACATCGATCTGTCCGTGCGCGTCGTTAGGTATAACCTCGACGCTTGCGCCGGTTTTCTGTGCGATGTGGAGAAAGCCGAGGTAATTGTTTATGAAAGCCGCTTGTGCCGTGAGGATGCGGTCACCGGGGGCAAAGGGGACCGCGTAGAACGCCATCGCCCAGGCGCGGGAGGCGTTCTGGGCAAACGCGATCTCTTCGGGCTTGCAGCCGAGCAGCCGTGCGCTTGCCGCATAGAAGCCCTCGGTAGCATCGGCTGCGCGGCGTGCTGCCTCGTAGCCGCCGATTCTTGCCTCTAGATCAAGGTGGCCGTGCACGGCATCGAGCACCGGCTGCGGCATGAGCGATGCCCCGGCGTTGTTGAAGTGTGTAACGTATGTGCAGCCCGGCGTTTCTTCGCGGGCGCGTGTTAGATCGATGCGCATAATTTGCCCTCTCTCGCTACTAGATCATGGCCCAGGGGTCGGATGGCGACGACGACCCCTGGGCCATAATTTGCCCTCTCTCGCTACTAGATCATGGCCCAGGGGTCGTCGTCGCCATCCGGTGTGTCTGCGGCGTGCGGCGCGTTGACCCGGATGCCGAAGTGTTCCAGCCCAAGCAGCAAGGCTTGTTCCAGGGCGTGCATGACGGCTTCGAGTGTTTCTTCCTTAACGATGAGGGTATCCAAATCGACAAAGCTTAGCCAGCCGTTCTGGGCCATCAGGCGGTCGATTTGGGCCGGGGTGTAAGCGGTGAAGCTATACGTGCTGCCGTCTTGCATCTCTACGTATAGTTCGATGCCGCCGCCGCTCGGTATAGAGGTGAAAGTAACCGTTGCGATTTGCGCGTGCTCAACGTCGTAAGTGCCTACTTCTGGCCGGGTCATGGAGCTTCTCCTCATAGCTTATAGCGGTTCCAGGTGAGCTTCGGCCCAGGCGTCATAGCGTGCGCTGAGCGCCTGAGTGATCGGGCCGGGCCGCCCTCCGTTAATCGGTTCGCCGTTAATGTATGTGATGGGCACAACGCCTCGGCTGCTGCTGGTGAGCATTGCCTCGTCGAGGCGGGGCAAGTCGGGCAGCCTGACCGCCTCGGTATGCACGGACAGCAGCGCCGGCGCCACCCTGAGCAGACCGGCGCGCGCGGTCCCGCTCAGCATCCCCTGACCGGCGGTGCGCAGCTCGCCATCCAGCACGGCATAGAAATTGCTCCCTGTGCCTTCCAACAAGGTGTCGTTTGGCCCCAGCAGCAGCGCTTCATAGGCATCGTTGGGCAGGGTCTGGCGCAGAGTGCGGCGTATCTCGATCCACGCGGTCGATTTGGCGCGCGGCGTATCGCGCATCTGGCGTATGGTATAGGCGCGCACGCCGTTCTGCCGGTCGGTTTCATCCACCTCGCGCAGTGCTTCAAGGGCCAGGTGATAGGTGTCGGGCGACGTACCGGGGATGGAGATGCAGAAGCGGGTATCGGTGAAGCCGCATTCGTCTACGCAGCGGCGGAGGTGTGCACGCAGACGTGCCCGGTCTAGCTGTAATGGTATGTTGAGGATATGCGCCGATTCTTCGAGGCGGGCTAAATGTTGGTCGAAGCCCAGCACCTTGTTGTGGTAATAGGTGCGTGCGATGGTGTAGATGCCGGGATATGAGGCGGCGACATCGGTGAGGCAGTGCGGTGCGATATCCAGACGAGTGAGGTCATGTTGGTTGTGCCGGTAGACGGCGATCGATGTTTGGTTCATACGCTCTATTTTAGGCAATGCCAGACATATATGCCAGAAAGCCACGAAGCCGTTCCTGACCCAGTTAGGAACGGCTTCGCGTGACACGAGGAGAAAACGGGTTTTTCTTGCGGGTAGTAGCGCCTTTGTCTTGCTTCTCCTTTGGCTAAGGTTGAAATCTTAGATTTGAGGGTTTACTCACCCGCTTGTATTGAACCGCATAGGAAGTATATGCTAAAGTGGGGTGAGGTTCTATGTGCAATTGTGTAGAAATTAACCGGGGAGAATTTGTGCAAAGTACCCAAAGGTGGTTGGGACGACCTTAAACGCCATGAGGCGGGGCTGTGTACAAGAAGCGGGAGGGGGGCGTTGTCTGTAGATGCCGGTCTGGTGACCAATTGCTGTATCATCGCGCTGCCTGGTCCGAGCGATGCCGCACGCATCGGTGCGCTGATCGCAGAGATGGGCCAGATCGTGCGTGGCGCGCCATCCTTGATGCCGCATCTGACCCTGGCATACTTCGGTGGGGTGACTAAGGCACAGGCTATGTGTATAAGGCCACATCTGGCACACCTGAGCGCACACACCCCACCGTTGGCTTTGCGCGCTGATGGCCTGGTCCGTGAGCCGGACTTCTTTGTAGATTACCCCGGCGCGGTGATCTTATCTGCCGATAAGACCCCGTTGATGTGCGCGCTCTTCGATGCATTGTGTCGGGTGGGGCGGGCACAATGTGCGATGCAACCGCGCATTGCGCCCGCAGATTGGCGTGCCCACATAACCGTGCTCTACACCTCCGACCCTCGCGGCGGCGCGCTCGACCGGATGGAGGCGCTCGCGCCCCGGCTGCATTTCACCGCCGCATACCTGCTGCTCTCATACCGTGCGGACGCGCGCGCGCCCTGGGTCGCTTTGGGCACTTACCCCCTCCGCGCCGAGGCGCGCCAGCGTGCCCTATACGAATAGAAGGCGCTATTGTGCGGCGCTTTCGATGATATCGGCAAGCGCAGCGCGTGCCGCCTCCCATACATCGGGGTCGATGGGCCAGCTAATGTCGGCCCGTACCCAGCTTGGGTCGTCGGGGTCGGCCACGCCATATTCCCACAGCACTTTGGGGACCATCTGGTTGACAATCTCGGCGGTGCGCGCGGGGTCGGCTTGGGCCGCCAGACTGAGATAGTCCATATCCTGGATGCCGCGCCGCCAGAGCTTGATGCGCAGTGAGGCAAACGGCCCCATCAGACCGTAGCTCTGCTCCGGATACTTCGTATCGGTGCCAGGGTAGAAGAGCACGCCGTCACCGTTGAAGTAGTTCCAGCCGGTTTCGCCATATTCTGCCTCGACGCCTTCCATGCAGCCGAAGGTTTGGGCTTGTTGGAAGACGTTGGTTTGGCCTTCTTCTGTATAACCATAGCATTGGTAATTGACATAGTATGTAGATTCCCAGTAGAACCAACGGTCGGCCTTCACTTTGAACTGTACCCAGGGGATCATGCGCAGCGCCACGCCTTCATCCTCAATGGCGAAGGAGCCGGTCGCGGGGCGGGAGCCGTTGTATATGTAGAGGCGTTTGTCGGGGTCGGAGGTGTAGATGTCGGCGGCGGCTTGATACGCATCTGTGATGCCGAAAGTCGATCCATTGGTCACGATATCAAGCGAAGGGATGTGTTCTATCGCGCCGGGGAGTTGGACCGTCGCCATCGACATAAGGCGTTGGCCGGGTCCGGGATTGCTGTCCATCCACTGCGCCCACTGCTCGGTTTGCGCGAAGTCTTCAGATTCATCGATTAGGTAAAGGAAGTAGTCGGTGGGCGTGTCGAAGGCTTGTGCGTCGAACCAGTTAACCCACGTGTCGGCATTGGCCCACATATCTTGCTCGTCGCCCTCTTGCCATGCCCAGCCGCCGTAGGTGCCGATGGAATAGACATTGTTGCCCACGCCTACACCCACCCCCTCGTATCCGCGTTCTGGGGTGAATAGATCCCCACGCAGTGCGTCTACCCAATATATATCCATATCCTCGGTGGATGCATCCCCGTTGTCAATCAACGAGACCTTGTGCCGGTGGGCAAACTGCAAATGTCGGTTTGTTAGTGTTATCCACTGCGCATAGAGGTCGGGGTTATCATCGAACTCCGGGTATGGCTCGCCCATGTAGCGCTCTCGGACATCCTCTTGGCTGATAAACAGCATCGTCCGTGCGCTGGGGAGGTCGGGCAGCGTGAAGCTGCGCACGGTCAGCGTGATGGGGATGTCCCGGTTGGGCGCGCCATCCTCGGTGACGGTGATGCTGCCGCTGTAGTCGCCGGGGGGTGTGTCTTTCGGGATGTAGATATCGCCCCAGATGGATTGGTTGCTGCCGGCGGGGATGATGAAGGGCGTTTCGAGTTCTAGGGGCACGGCGATGTCGGGATAGAACTTATTGTGGCACGGTCGATCTTCCCATGTGCCCTCGCTCCAGCCCTCTTCGTTGTAGCTGCGTCGGCAGCGTTCGGGGACGTGGCGTTCATCGTAATTGAACCCCGCGAAGGCTAGGTCGGTGCTAATCCCTTTGATTTCCAGATAGCGCACATAGAATAGCTCAATGTTGCGTCCGACGTAATTGAATAGGTCGTCGTTAGGTTGGGCAGGGCGGGTGCTGATGCTGGCCCCGTCGGGGCCATCGAGTGTGGTGAGGCTGACCGTGACCCCGGTCGCGTCGGCGTTGGGCGCTTCGAGCACCAAGTTGAACGCGACCGTCTCGTTGCGCGCGCCGAACAGGATAATGCTTTCGCCATCCCACACCGAGTTAATGACCGCGTTTGGGTCTGCGTTGGCGCGCAGCTCGTCGCGCGTGACCTTGTCGCCACCTTCGTTTGCCCAGACCTGGGCGATATTGCCGCTTGATTGAGAAAACGCCGTGGTAGGTATGGAGAGGATCAGGATAATTAGTGCTAAGCAAGCCCTTTTCATGAGATATTCTCCTATATTGATTGACATGAGTTGAGAGAGAGGCGTGACTAACGTCAAATCTTGTTTTTCTGTCGCCAAAGTTCGGTGGGGGTTGCTAAGGTTAAGCATATACCCAATCCGGATAACGTCAACAACAGCCCCGGCAGCAGCCGGAGCGTGTTGTATCTGAAACTAACGTCGTGTGTTCCGGTGGTGATCCGCACTGCCCGGAATGTAAGATTCGCCCGGTATATCTCCGTTGCTGTGTCGTCCACCCGCACCGTCCAGCCGGGATACCAAGTGTCCGCCAGCACCAGCCATGCGGGAGCTTCCGCTTCTATGCGCAAGCGTACGCCCTTTTCATCCTCTATAATCTCGACGCTGCCCGGCGCGTCTGTGTTTGCCGGGGGTTGCTCCACCGCTTCGCCGATCAGCAATACGGTTTGTGCGGGGTCCCAGCTTTCGTTGTGTAGGTACGCCTCTAGCGCGGCTTGGTCTGGGAACCAGCGCGCATCGGGCGCCAGCCACGCGCGCGGCGCATCCTCCGGCGCCGTCCATCGTCCCGGCTTGCCCGTCCAGCCCGGCGGTGCGGTTTGGCTGTAGACCGTGCCCACCCCCGCCGCCCGGAGCAGCGCACCGGCACGCTCCGGGCCGGCGGCCTCGATAAGCTCCAGGTAGCGCACGTGCCCGCCGGGGCGCATCGGGTCGAAGTTGTTCAGCAACGCCACACGGTCGAGTGCGTTTAGGTTGGGCAGCATCGATCGGCGGTAGCTCTGCCAGCCGTCACGCGCGGTGCTATAGTCGTTGAAGGTGAGCCACCGGTTAAAGACTTCTTTCTCGTAATCTTCGAACCAATAGGCGCGCCCGTTTGTTGTGCTGATGTCGTCGCGCTGATTATAGAAGCGCATCGGCACGGTGGGGTTTGCGCCCTGCCACGCCCACGCAAGGTCGGCGGCGATGAACACGATCACCGCGACCTGCCACCATCTCAGCCTAGTCTGCTGTGCCGAGTCGGGCTGCGCCAGAGTGAGCACGGCGGTCCCCACAAGCCAACTCCCCAACGCGGTCACCGCTGCGGTGAGCGTCTCTAGCGCGGCGTTTTCGGGGAGGAATCTCGGCGCGAGCAGGGCCATCGCCACAATGCCTGCACCGCCGGCGGTCGCCAGCCTTGATCCGTAGAAGGTCCACTTGCCACGCCCCCAGCCCAGCGTCCCGATGCCGGCCAGCGCGCTGAGTGCAAACACGCTTAGCAGCAGCCAGCGTGCCGGTGCTTGAAATGTGTCGAAGGTGGGCACGTTATAGAATAGAAAGCGATAGAGCGGCGTGTAGCGTCCAAACGCGAGCAGGGTTGCGGCGATTGCGATGAGCGCGAAGAAGGGCACCGGCGCAAACGCTTGTTGTGCTTCTGGGCGCCTGTGCCGACGTGCCCACGCGCCCACCGCCACCAGTGCCAGCACCAGCGGTAGGAACCCTATATATGCCGCATCCTCCCAGTATGCGCCCTTGCCGATGTAACTGCCGTTGGCGGGCGTGCCGAAGAAGTGCGGCGTTAGCTGACTGAGGATGCGCATTGGTCCGTAGGAGTAATTCATCACGTGGTCGAAGCCGAGGCCACCGGCGCGTTGGCTGGTATGGAGCAGTTCGGCGGTGGGGATGAGCTGTACCGATGCAATGACCGCGCCAAGCAACACGCTCCCCAGCGTCAGGCACAAGGCTTGCGCTTGTTGGCTGCGCCGGGGTATGGAGGCGGTTTGCCACAGTGCGTAAAGCCCCGCGCCGAGCAGCGTGTAGAACGTCAGTTGGGCGTGCCCCGCCAAGAGCTGCATCGATACGATAAGCGCAAGCACGGCAGCGTCTCGGCGTGTTCTCCGCATCATCAGGCGATGCACCGCCCAGAACGTCCACGGCAGCCATGCCGCCACATCCACCATCGGGAGGGTGCCAAAGCGCGCTATTATGTAGCCGGAGAAGGGATAGGCAAGCGCGCTCACGCTGCGCCCAAAGGTCGGCACACCGAGTTCCCCCATTAGCTGCCACATGCCCCATGCCGCCCAGAGGAGGTGTGCGATACCGATTATGCCTATAGCCAGATGCGCCGGTAGCAAGACGTGCAGCCAGTTCGGGGGGTAGAAGATCGCGCTTTGATAGTTCGCCAGGAGCGGCGCGCCCGCGCCCGAATAAGGGTTCCAGGTGGGGAGTTGACCTGCCCGGATCGCCCCGCCTACGAGCTGTTGCCACGGCACGAACTGCATTGATGGCAGCCCCCAGAACAACACTTCGCCCCGGAGGAGGGGGGAGAATAGGGTCAGCGTAACCGGGATGGCGACGAGCCAGGGCGGGAGCTTGCGGAGACTTTTCATGTGCTTGTGTTCTCGTTATGGAACGGCGTAGATTGTGTAGCCTGCCTCATTATATATTGCTTGTAGGTCTGATGCCCACGCCGGTACCGGTTGTGTATCGGCGCCTTCTTGTGGCCCATAGAACACATAATCCGCGCCGTACTCTTCGTATAGTGACTGCAACGCGCCTGCCGACTCTGCCCCGTTGAAGAAGCGCTGTACCATCTCTTGCTTCGCCGCCGCGTTGACCGTCTCCGGACCCAGCCCCAGGAAGGCGATAACGTCTGCACGGACCGGTAGGTAGTTGCCGGTCTCGAAGCTGCTCAGCACAACCGCGCCGCGCGGCGTATTGGCGGCGAGCCAATCCATCGCAGCGACCTCACCGGTGGGGTGGAAAGCCGGTTCTTTGGGGACAAAAGATAGCGCCGTGCCGCCCACGAGCAAGAGCAGCGAGGTGGGTAGGACCAGCAGCAGGGTTGTGCTAAGCGCGATCTTCCAGGCAGATTTGCGCGGCTTGTGCAGCTTCTTCGCCAGCCAGGGCGCGACGCTCCCGCGTAGGCCTGCCACTGCCAGTATCCCCAGCGGCACGAACACCCCCTCCGCAAGGCGGCGCTGTACTGTAATCGGCAGGTACACCAGCACCGGCGCGGCGCTCACCCAGGCGATCAACAGCATGTCGCGGGTTCTGCCACGTCGCCATGCCCACCGCAGCCCTGCCACCGCCGGGATCGCCAGTACGCCGTACCCGAATATATAGTGTAACGGGTGTGGCGCGGGGAGGTCGTTTTGTGTTGACCAGGCCGCGAACACTTCGTTTGTGATAAAGTGATAGCCGGTGTATAGCAGCAGCGGCAAGGTTACCAGCGCGCCGCCCACCGCGCGCCAGAACAGCTCCCAGGGGAAGCGCCGCGCACGCGCCCATACGCCCAGCCCCCACACGCCCAAGATGACGTAGAGCACCGCGACATAAAATGGCACGCATAGTCCCATCACAGCCCAGCACAGGCCCGCAAGCAGCACGCTGGGGAGGGCTTTTATCTGTCGGGGGCTTCGTCCTCGAACCTCCACAGAGGCCCATTGTTCCTTTGACCTCCGCCTGGAAGTGCCCGAAGGGTGCGCGTGCGAAGCTCTACGAGGAAAACTTGGCATTAGCAGTAAGAGACCGCAGAGCAGCGCTGCCCGCGCGAGCGCCATGTGTGGCAGTGCGTAGAGGATGAGGAAGGTGTAGCTTTCCGGTACATAGAAGTCAAGCGGCAATGCGTCGAATAGATTACCCATCCCCGCGATCTGCATGAACCAGCCCAGCCCGCCGCCTGCCGTTATGATGATGGTCGCTGCCATGCGTGCGGTGGGGCTGCGTAGGTAGGCGGCGGCGAAGCGGTAGGTCATCGCTATGGCCAGCACGCCGAAGCCGACCCGTGCAAGGTGGAAGACGGTGACCATCGCGCCGACGAGGGCCGGCGTGCCGGGTGCGACGAAGAGTGCGGCGAGCTTGCCGAGCAGGATGTAGGGTAGGAATAAGAGCGCGCCCTCGTGCGGCTCGGAGGTGTAAACGATGTGAAACAGCCAATCACCGCGTGCGCCCTGCCGCATCTTGGCGAGGTAGCTGTTCCCGTCGGTGACGCCGATCACGCTGCCGCCAAAGCGCCATTCGCTATTGCTTGCGGCGGCACACGCGATGTAAGGGAGCGTGGTGAGGGCCATGAGGACGGCGGCCCAGATGAGGACCTTGCGCCATTCACGCGGGGTGATCGGCATTGATGCTTTGGTGACCATCACGGCTCTCCTCTGTAGTGCAGTGATGTGTAGGTGCAGTGATGTAGTTTATGCCGCGTTTGTTTGCCGAGTCTTGGCCTCGGACGTGTGCATCCTTCGGCCTTGCCATTGATACACTGCTGCGCCGGCAATGGCTGCGATGGCTGATATGACGATGCCAATATAACCGAATGTCGCAGCGCTGTGCTTTACATCTGCGTCGGAGACTCTGGGTTCGTGTTGGTCCGGCACATATTGCCGATTTTTGTATACATAGACATCGCCCACCCGCCGGTCAAGTTCCCACCCCGTGTCGTCAATCGGGAAGGCGGAGACCATGTGCGTCACGCCCCACTCGCTCATGAGCGTAGCGCTCGGCACGATGTCTGCCCACATCTCGCTTATCGTGCCTTCCCCATCGTAGGGCGGGATGGTCGGTGTGTAGCCCGTCGAAGGGATACCCGTAGCGTATGTGCTCATCGTGCGGTAGCTCTCGATCTGGAAGGGGTCTATGCCGCCGAAGCTGTCTAGTCCCCAGTATGCAGCGGCTTGCTGTGGCAGCGAGTCCGAGGGGCTATATACGCGCACCGCGCCGGAGGCGTGCAGATATTCGGCGAGTTCTTCGTATGGGTCGAGCCAATAGCCGCGCCCGCGTCCCTCTATCAGCGAGGCATCGAATACGGTCAGGTCTGCCAGCATGATGAGGCCGAGCGCGACGAGGATGATGGTTGTGTTTCGCTTGGTTTGTCTGCGTGGCTTGCTTATGAGCACGGCTCCGACTATCGCCCCGGTCGCCAGGGCGACGATGAGCAGGTGCAGTGTGGTCTTGGCGTCGAGCGCGCCGCCGGTGCCGGTGGTGAGCAGGAGTGTGCTTGCCCCGCCGCAGATGACCGCCGTGCCCAAGAGCGCCATGATCGCCAGCTTCTCGCGCGGTTTTTTGATCTTGCCTTCGGCCAGGGCTTGCGCACCCCAGCCGGCCATGTAGGGGAGCGTCAGCGCCACGATGAACCATGCACGCGCCGGTATCCGGAACCAGAGTAAAGGTGGGCAGATGGTGTTCAGCGTAGGCCAGAGGAAGGCGCTTTTCCCCATCGCATAGAACATCGCCAGCCCGGTCATGATGGTCCAGAACCCGACCCAGCGCGGTCGGGTTAGGATGGCGATTGCGGCGAGGATGAGCACGGTCAGGCCGGCGTAGACCATAGTCTCGTGTGCACCGCCCTGATTGCCGATGCCCATGCCGAGCAGGCCCAGCGGCTTTATCGCGAACTTGGCGGCGTCACCGGACGTGATATGGCTGCGTGAGAGCTTGGGCATCAGGGCGACGAGCGGCACCCACTGTACCGCCGTAAGCGCGAGCGCGAAGCCATTTGCGATGAGCGTAGGCTGCCAGTAGGGGCGAGAGTGGCGCGGGACGTCGGGGGGGCGTGGTTCGAGGGCGATGAGCGAAAGGCCGAGTATGTAGATGCTTGCCAGCCCATAGGCATAGAGGGCAAGGCGCATATCTGCCAGGAAGATCAGCGCGGTGATCGTGCCCAACTTCAGATCATCGCGCACCGTGATGGCCTCGCCGGAGTAGACGCGGTGTACACCCCACATCAGCCAGGGGAACCAGCCACGGGCGTATATCAAATCGAGGTGCCCCGCGCCGAGGTGGGCGATGATCTTTGGTGCGAAGGTATAGGCGAGCG
>CAZJBO010000017.1:0-3184 GCA_964544075.1 uncultured Anaerolineae bacterium | reverse complement strand
GCCGGACCGGGTTGCATGTTGGTGCGGCGTGCCCATGCCCACATGCCCGCGCCGCCAAGTACAAGGTGCAGCCAGATGAGCAGATTGAGGTGTAACGTCGGTGGCAGGATAAACACTAACCATTGCGGTGGGTACCACACTTTGCTGAGCGGGTTTGCGGCGAAGGGAATGCCGCTCATGATGTGTGGGTTCCACAATGCGAAGGGCTGCGCCTTCATGTAGAGCGCGTTGGGCCAGTGGTTGAGGGTGGCGTCAGAGTAGGGGGCGTTGGGGTTGGCGGGGTAGGGAAGCGCGTTGGGGCCAAGCCCGACAAGCAACAAAAAGACCGCCGCGCCGATCGCGATCGCGGCAAGCACAACGCGCCGAGGGTTTGCCTCAATCGACTCTATCAACTTTGTAAAGTGCGACATTGTTTGTTTCACCGAATAGCATTATTGGTTCGCCTAGTGCTTTGTAGCAAGCATCTGCGTTGGGGATGAGTTCGCCGTTTGCGTCTTCGCCCAAAGCGCGCTCGCGTGGGCCGACCACTACATAATCAACCTGCCACTTCCGCCCGTGCCAGGTTGCCCCGTTAAGGAGGGCTTGGCACTCTTCACCGCGATACCATGCGTTTACCATAGCCTCTTTATGTACGGCGTCGAGGGTCTCGTAGGGGTGGGCATAGACCACAGTCTGTCCGCTCCATGCCGGTATGAAGGTGCTGAAGTTAGATGCGGCGAGTATGACCGTTTTGCGCCCGTCGGTTTCGAGCGGGACGTTGTTGCGTATCCAGCCGAGCGCAGATACATACTCGTGTTCGAGCATTAGGCTGTTGGTCCCGATGTCTTCTTTGGAGATCGTCACCACGCTCAACGGCGGTATGCCCATCGCCAGGACGTGGCTGGGCAACAAGATAACAAATAGCCCGATCAGGGTCGGGCGTAGAGCTTTGTCGGGTATAACGTTTATCCAGTAGTCCTCCAGCGCGCGCACCGCGAAGTAGGCGAGTGGGATAATCAGGCCGATGGAGAAGCGGCGCTGTGCGTTCACGGGTGCGTATAGCAAGGCTGCATTGATTAAAAGCCATGTGAGCATGAACTGGTCGCCGTCTGCTTCGAAGTGGCGCAAGGCGCGCAGCAGGCCGGGGATGGCGACAAAGAGCAGCGGAGCGAAGCTGATAAGGTATAGGTAGACCGGGGGGGAGAGCGTGATGTTTTGGGCGTTCCATTCCTTGATAGCCTGGTTTGCCTGAATTGCGATGATGTAGTAGGTGGCGAAGGGTGCGGCGGGCAGCCAGAGAGGGATGCACCACGATGCTTCGTAGAGGGGGAATTTCCGGGTTTTGACGTATCGCACAATTAGGTACACGCCCAGCGTGATGCCTATGGGCACCAGGCTCTGGGGCATGAGGAGGGCGAGCAAGATGCTTGCCAGTGCTAGGATCATACCCTGGTTGTAGATGGTGGGTTCCTCGTGTGTGCCGGGCCGGAAGACGTGGATGTAGATTGAGCCGACGAGCGCCAACATCCCGATGGTGAGCGGGAAGTGGGGGTTTACGTATACCGAATAGAGCGGGAAGGCTTCGGGCATGTTTAGGTCGGGGATGATCCGGTTGCCCGACATATTCTGCAAGCTGTGGTCTATGACGATCGCCAACCACCCCAGACCCGAACCGACCGCCGTCAGCCCAAAGAAGAACCTTCGGGGACGCTGCCGGGTCCAGACCGCCGCGCCGAGCTGGTATAGCGCGATGAACATAAACAAGCCTGCCAGCGCGCGCGTCATGTGGAAGATGATGATGGGCGATAGTCCGGATATCCGCGCGAGATGGCCGAGGAAGATGTAGAACAGAAAGATCACCGAGCCGTTGTGTGGCTCTGGGGTGAAGGGCAGGTGAAACAGGATGTCTTTTTGATAGCCCTGTTCCATCTTTGCTAGGTAGCTGGCCCCGTCGAGCGGGTTAATAAGTATCCCCATGAATTGTGCGTCGGATGCGGCGTTATTGCCGGCAAGCGCCAAGACGTAGGGCATCAACGTTAAGATTGCCAGCACACCGCTTGCCAGGATAGCCCAGCGCCATTCTTCAGGCGCGATGTGTGGGGTGTAGTTATTGTTGCGCGACATCAAAGTTCCTTAGTTGTTTACATGAAAGAGAAACTTGGGCCGTAGATCATGGAGAGCGCAGCGCAGAAGAGTTCTCCCCCTCGGCCTTTATCCTTATAACGGAAGTTTTTGTGGGGGCGTCCGCGCTCCCCCTGCCCTGCCATCTCCTAACTTGTTATGCTAGATTCCCCTGTAGTATAATCCCATAATACACAATTTTGGAAACGAGGTCACCACATGAGTCAGGCGAGCGCATTATACCATCTCCAATCCCTTGATCTGGAAATCGCCGCGCAACAGGCGCGCTTGGCCGAAGTGAATGCGACTTTGGGTGATGATCTCCCGATCCGTCGGGTGAAGGCCTTCTCTGAGCGGGCAAAGGCCCAGCTTGCCCCCTGGCAAACTCGCGTCACCGACCTGGAGCTTGAGATGCAGAGCCTCGTGGCTAAATCTCGTCAGACCGAGCAGCGTCTCTATAGCGGTACGGTCTCTAACCCGAAAGAACTCCAGGATATGCAGCAAGAGATGGCTTCGCTCAAGCGCCGTCACGCCGACTTGGAAGAAAGTTTGCTTGAGGCGATGGTGAAGGTCGAAGAACACCAGGCGCTTTATAACAAAGCGTTGAAGAAATTGGGGCGGATGAAGATGAAGTGGTCGGAGAACCAGGCATCTTTGGCGGAAGAGAAAACGACGCTGGAGGCACAGCGCGCCACGCTCGACGCCGAACGCGCGGCGGCTTGGGCCGCGCTGGATGCGGAAGCCCAGGCGCTTTATGACGCGCTGCGCACAAAGAAGAAGGGGCAGGTTGTAGCCTTGCTGGAGGGCACAAACTGCGGCCTCTGCGGCGTAGCCCAGACCTCGCGCGTGGTTCAGCAGGTGCGCCGAGGTAATGGCTTGGTCAGATGCAGCGGTTGTGATAGAGTGTTGTTTGGCGGCTAGGGTTCCCTGAACCATACGCGAAGACGAAGGGTGTGACCTTATGGAGTTCAATATCGGTTCATTCATCATTGGTGTGCTTGCCGGCTTGGTGGCCGCCATCGTGCTGCCCGTCCGCGAGCGGGTTCTGGCGGGCTTTGCTTTTGTCAAGGGCAAGATCGCGGAC
>CAZJBO010000016.1:0-16313 GCA_964544075.1 uncultured Anaerolineae bacterium | reverse complement strand
GGATAAGGGGGAAGCGGAGGCGGGTGTTGTTTTGGTGAAGACTGCCGGAAAGGAGGTTGAGATGACGAGAAGGTGTTGAGTCATACCACCATGTCCGCCAAATCCGCCAGCGCCACAACCAGGTTATCCCAATTGTTAACCGGCCCACCCTCTGGCTCAACCCACAAGCCCGTGTATCCCCATCTAATGCGCTCAATCGCCCGGTTCACCTTGTCGCACCTGTGTAATGTGGAAGACACGTTACACGCTCACGCCAACCCCCGCCGGGTCGCCGTACTCTTTCTCCTGCTGGTCGGGGCGGCGCTGGTAGAGCCAGGTCATATGCGCCAGCCGGTTATGCGCCCGCGTTTCCAGCATCTCCGGTGTGAAGCGCCACGCCCAGTTGCCGGAAGGATTGCCGGGCATGTTCATGCGCGCCTCTTGGCCCAGGCCGAGTATGTCTTGCAGCGGCATGATAAAGGTGTGTGCGGGCGAGGCCATGCCGAGGAACATGAAAAGCCATGCCGGGTCTTGCCCTTCGCGCGCCAGGTATTCAGAGATGAACCCGCGTGCGTGGTCGTCTATCTCGTTATTCCACCAGCCGATTGTGGTGTTATTGTCATGCGTGCCGCTGTAGACGACACAGTTGACGCGGTGGTTGTGAGGCAAGAAGGGGTTTTTGGGGTTGCTCCACGCGAACTGTAGCACCTTGATGCCGGGCAAGTCGAACTCGTCGCGCAGCTTTTCTACGCCCTCGGTGATGACGCCCAGGTCCTCGGCGATGATGGGGAGTTCGCCCAACTCGTGCTTGATGACGTTGAAGAAGTCTGCGCCCGGCCCCGGCACCCATCTGCCCTTAACGGCGGTTTCTTCTTCGGCGGGGACCTCCCAATATGCCTCGAAGCCTCGGAAGTGGTCAACGCGCACGTAATCGACCACGCTGAATGTGGCTCTAAAGCGGCTGATCCACCATCTGTAGCCGTTCGCCTTCATCTTGTCCCAGCGGTAAAGTGGGTTGCCCCAGCGCTGCCCGGTCGGGCTGAAGTAATCCGGCGGAACGCCGGCAATGACGGTCGGTTGGCCTTGTGCGTCGAGGTAATACTCGTCGCGGTTGGCCCACACGTCGGCGCTGTCGTGCGCTACGAAGATGGGAATATCGCCAAACAGCCGGATACCGTGCGCATTCGCATAGTCTTTGACCTCGTACCATTGTTTATGGAAGACCCACTGCCTAAAGCGGTGCTCGTTGATGCGGCGGGCATGGGTGGCGCGCGCCGCATCGAGCGCAGCCGGCGCCCGCAGCGCTTCGTCTTTGGGCCACTCGACCCAGGGGCGCCCGTTGTGGTGGTCTTTGAGCGCGACGAAAAGCGCGAAGTCGTCTAACCAATAGGCGTTGGCCTCACACCATGTGTCGAATGCGGCATTGCCGTGCCGTGCGAAGCGCTCGTAGGCGCGCGCGAGCATCGCGCTGTGGTAGCCGATAACCCGGCCAAAGTCTATATGGTCGGTGGGGAAGTCTGGTACATCGGTGATGTCGTCGGGGCGAAGCCATCCATCACCGACCAGCTTATCCAGGCTAATGAGGTTGGGGTTGCCGGCGAAGGCGGAGAGCGTCTGATAGGGCGAATCGCCGTAGCCGGTGGGTCCGAGCGGGAGCACTTGCCATACCGATTGGCCGTTGGCGTGGAGCCAGTCTACAAAGCGGTATGCCCATTCGCCCAGATCGCCGATGCCGTAAGGTCCGGGCAGGGAGGTTGGATGAAGTAAAATGCCGCTGCAACGCGGGAAAAGGGTCATGGTACACGCCTCATGTTCTGTTTGTAGAGTGGGCGGATTGTACCACGACCCGACGCGGCATTCTAGAACAGGGTTGTTTAACTTACACTGCCCAGAAGAGCTGTGTCTTCCACTTGGATGTATCCGGCTCGGCCTGAGGGTCGGTCACGTAGTTTTCCCAACACAAGTTCGACATATCGTGGCCTTGTTCCTTAAACCACGCGGCGAAGGTCTCCCAGGTTTCCGACAGCTTGTCGTATGGCCCGATATGCCAGACCATCGCCGCCTTACCGCTCGGTGATTCGCACGCTTCGATATCTCCCGCATCGGTGATCGGGTTGCTTACCGGGACGCCGCATCCGACCGACCATGTAGGGGTGCAGACGTCATAGTAGATGGCAAAGGGTGGCCCGGCGAACTCTGTGTCTATCTGGCCTATGTGGGCTTGGAGTGCTTCATAGGCTTTGACCATATCCTCGCCGATGGTCTCTTTCGATGTTTTTATTTTGATGACGGCGGCAGGCTGTGTCTGGACTTCGACGATCTCAACATTGAGCGACATGTTTGTAACCTCCATTTTGTATATTTGGAATAGCGGCTGTGATTATAGAACATATGTTTCGATTTGTCGAGTCGAGTCCGCACGCGGCAACCATATTTTGCCATGCGTCGATGCCGCTGCTAAAGTTATGAGTGTCATTTGGTGGAGGAGAAGACAAAGGAGTGTGTTATGTTTAATTTACGTTGTTTCAAGTGTGGGTGGCCGATCAATCTCAAGCGTGCCGAGATCGAGGCAGCGGTGGCGGAGGCGATGAAAGACAACGCTGCGCACTATACCCTGACCTGTCCGCAGTGCCGCCGCATCAATAAGGTTTCGGTGAAGCAGCTGCGCCGCAAGCTGCCGCGTGATTGGAAGCCGCCTGAAGCCGTCGAGACGCCAGGGGAGAGCTGATTAGCTTAACGGCATCATACATACCGCCGCGTGGGAGGGGGGACCCGCGCGGCGATTTTGTTTACTCAGTGTGTCGCAACCATGCCGCATCGCCTGGCCACACCTCGACCGGCAGTGGTTCGGCCCAGCCGAGCGTCTCGGCATAGAGGCGTGCGTAAGTCCCGTCTATCACCAGGTCTTGCAGCGTGAAGTTGACCAGCGCGCGGAAATCCGCATCACCGCGCGGCACCGCGAAGGTCACCCCGTGCCGCGAGTAGAAGCGCTCGGTGAAACGCAGTGTGTCCGGGTGGGCTTCCACCAGCGGCCCCAACGCCAGGCTGTCGCCAAAGACGGCATCTTCGCGGTTGCGGAGGAGTTCTTGCATCGCAAGCTCGGCGTTTTCGTATTGACTCACGCTCGCCAGGCGCAACCGTGCTGCTTCGGCCTTCTCGTTAGCCAGCGCTTCGTCGGCGTCGGCATCGGCCCCGAAGACCCCTACCCGTTTGCCGATCAGATCGCCAAACCCGCGCGTGGGGCTGTCTTTGCGCACCATCAGACGGTGCCCGTGCAGCAGGAAGGCTTGCCCGTATTCCACCGCATCTATGCCGTCCCAGCGTGCTTCAACGCCTATCGCCAAGTCTGCGCGCCCATCGGCCACCCACGCCGCCGGGTCCTCGCGGCTGCCCGGCAGGAACTCGACCTCTGCACCCCAGCGCGCCGCCATCGCCTCGACCAGCCCGCGATAGAAAGCCTCGATCTGTGCCCCGTTTTCGTCTTGCCCTGCTGCCTCGTCCAGGCTCAACCCCGCCACACGTAGGGTCTCGCCGTCCTGTATCCGTGTCGCCATCGATTCGGCGTAGACCATGTCGGTGGGGTAGTCGGCAAAGGAGCGTTCGTCGCTGCTTTCCCATGTGACCATGCCGGGGTAGGTGTAACCGCCGAACCAGGCATTGTGAATCTCAAGGAGCCGCCCGCTGCTTTCGAGCGCGTGCAGGGTGCGGTTGAGCGCGTTGCGTAGGTTGGTGTCGTAGCGCGGCAGCCCGATCGCAAGCGGTGCGTCGGCCAAGAGCGTGTCGAGGATCACCGTCTCGCCGGGGGTTTGTGCGTTGCGTAGGTGGACCAGGGTATCCACTACGGCGTCTATCTCGTCTTGCATCAGCGCGGTGATGGCGTCGTCGAGTATCTCGTAGCGGCTTAGCTCGACGCTTAGGCCGCGTGCATCCAGCGCTTCTTCGGCATAGGAGCCGCTTGTCACTCCGACACGTTTACCGGCAAGCTCTGCTGCCTCGGTGAGTGTGCTCTCTGCGCCGACCAATACGGCTTGCCCGTCGGGGAAGTAGCTTTGGCTGAAGTCGATGTATGCCTCTTCCTCGCGTCGGTGTGCCCATGCTGCGATGAGCAGATCAATTTCGCCGCCGAGCAGATAGTCAATCGCGGTCTGGTTCGTCACCTGTACGAGCTTGAGTTCGACGCCCCAGCTCTCGGCCAGCGCGTGTGCGATGTCGGCATCGTATCCGACGATGTTGCCCTCTCGGTCGAGGGTGCCGAAGGGCGGTGCGTTGAGCTTGATGCCTACGCGCAGCACGCCTGCATCTATGATGCGGCGGATGCTCGATACATCGGGGCGGGCGGTGGGTTCGGGCGAGGGGTAGGGCACCGGGGTTGGCACGACGAGTGTGACAGGTGGGTCGGGCGTGTGGGTGTGGGTGGGTGCGGGTGAGGGCGCGGTGGTGGGTTCGGTTGGTGTGGGCGCGGCGGTCGGCTGGCAGCCTATGCCGAGCAAAAGGATCGCGATAAGGACGATATAGTCGGCGCGTTTGGGTTTTTGAGCGTGCATAAAGGTTTTATCCTGCGCTAGTTATATTACCGGCTATCCCCCAAAGGTCTCGTGGAATGCCTCCCAAAAGGGCACTTGCTCGCCATAGTAGCTGCATAGCGATTCCCAAAGCTCAGGGCGGGGCATCGCCATCGGATGGTGGCGCTCTCTGACGCTGCGCAGTGCTTCGAGCAGGCTTAGCGACTCGGCTTCTTTCAATGCCGCCACGCTAAAGCCCACCGAGCGGCTTGCGCCTGTGCCGCATACGATGACGGCGTTATGCCCGCGTGCTTTCTCTGCCAAGACGAAATCGACGCCTGTCCGTAAGGTTTCCTTCGGCAGGGGCACCCCATCCTTGATCGGGAGGTGGAGGTGGGCGATGTCTGGCGGGTATTTGATCCTCTCTGCCAGTTGGAGCATGGCGTTGATATTGTGGCGCGGGATGTTATCGAGGTCTAGCATGTCGCTGCGTTTACCATTATAAAGCCAGGGTCGGATTTGATACATACGGTTACCTTGTGACTATGTTTGCGCGGCGCTGATCGTCGTCACGCTTATACAACTCTTCGCGTTTGATGTATGCTGCTACGCCATCTGTCACCCGGTATCTGATGCTTAGCCCTTTGTATATCCGCCGGCGCACCTCTGTGCCGGATATTTCGATGTACGGCGCGTCTACTATCTCCAGTTTGTCCGGCAATGCCGGCAGAGCATTATACAGCGATTCTAACACGGCTTCCACCCTCTTGCCTTGCCGCCGCATCACCCCCAGCCGGCATTGTGCGACCAAGCGCGCGGGATCGTGCCAACTGAGCAGATCGCGCAGTGAGTCGCTGCCCATCAGGAAGACAAGTGTTGCGTTGGGGTGTTCTGTGGCGACCAGGCCGACCATATCGGCGGAGTAGTGGGGGCCGGGGCGGTCTAAGTCCACGCGGGAGAGGGCAAAGCGTGGGTTGTCGGCGATCGCGGCCTTGACCATCGCCACGCGGTGCGCCGCTGCCGTGATGGAAACGTTTTGCTTATGCGGCGGTGTGGCAGCCGGCACCCACAGCACGCGCGCCAAGCCGAGCGCATCGGCACAGGTTTCGGCAAGGATCAGGTGGCCCAGGTGTGGGGGGTCGAAGGTGCCGCCGAAGATGCCGATGCGTACCATAGCGCCGTTAGTCGTGCCACTCTAGCTCGTGGTCGCCGACGCGCACAATATGGCCTTGCTCGACGCCTGCCTCGACCAGCGCTTCGTAGATACCCAACGTCTCCAGGATGCGTTGGAAGCGCACCACGGCCTCTTCGTATTCCCAATAGGTCATCGCTGCGGCGCGCTCGATGTGTGCGCCCAAGACACGCCATTCTTTCTCCCCGATTTGTGTGATCTCAAAGGCCAGGGGATCGTCGTCCATCTCGTAGGCCGGTAGTTCTTCGACCGGCACAGCTTCTTTTTCGGGGAGCGCATCGAGCAGCTGGAAGACGCGCCCCATCAGGTCGCGCACACGGGTGTGGGCGACCGCGCTGATCGCCATCACCTCGTAGCCTTGCGCCTCGATGCTTGCGCGCACCGTGTCCCAGCGCGCTGCTGCGTGGGGCAAGTCCATTTTGTTATAGGCAACGATCTGTGGTTTTGTGCCGAGCTTGGCGTCGAACAGGGCAAGCTCGGCGTTGATCTGTATGAAGTCGGCGAGCGGGTCTTCGGCGTTGCCGTCCAGCAGATGCACCAGTACGCGCGTGCGCTGGACGTGGCGCAAGAAGTCGTGCCCCAACCCAACGCCCATGTGTGCCCCTTCGATCAGGCCGGGGATGTCGGCTGCGACGAAGGTGCGGTGATCTATCTCGACTACGCCGAGGTTGGGTTGTAGGGTGGTGAAGGGATAGGCGGCGATCTTGGGCTTGGCCGCGCTGACCACGCTCAGCAAGGTTGACTTGCCCGCGTTCGGCACGCCCACGAAGCCTACGTCGGCGATGACTTTAAGCTCTAGGCGCAGCGTGCGCTCGACGCCCGGCGCGCCCTTCTCGGCGACGCGGGGCGCTTGGTTGGTGGACGAGGTGAAGCGTGTGTTGCCGCGTCCGCCACGTCCGCCCGGTGCGACCATCACGCGCTGCCCCGGCTCGACCAGGTCTGCGACAAGCGCGCCGGTGGCGTCATCGTAGACGGCGGTGCCGGGTGGCACTTCGATGAGGATGTCTGCGCCGCTCTTGCCGGTTTTGTTGGAGCTGCCGCCCTTGCCGCCCGGCTCTGCTTTGAAGCGACGTTGGTAGCGGAAGGCATTTAGGGTGTTGAGGTGGGTGCTGACCACCAGATAGACATCGCCGCCTTTGCCGCCATCGCCGCCCGCCGGACCGCCGAAAGGCACGAACTTTTCGCGGCGGAAGGCGACAATGCCGTTGCCACCATCGCCGCTCTTGACTGTGATAGTTGTTGTATCTATGAACATAGTGTGGTGGAGGATAGCGGGGATAGGGTGTGGTGTCAAGGTGGGGAGAGTTTTTTGGACGAGGTATTGCTGCGCTCCGATGCGGAGGTTCGGCGTGGTTGTAGGGGCGAGACCCGCCGGACCCGCCCCTACAATGTGCGCCGTTACGGGGGCGCTAGGATCGCGGCGAGGATTGCCGAGGTGTCGCGCAAGTCTTCGAACAGATAGTCCGGCTTGTGTGCTTCCAGCGCGTCGCGGCTTCCCCGTCCGGTGAGCAAGGCAATCGTGCGGGCGCCGATATTGTGCCCACACGTCACGTCGTCGGGCGTGTCGCCGATGATAACAACGCGCTTGCCTTCATACTTTATGCCGTGCAGTGCGCGCGCACGCTCTGCTGCCAACGTCGGCAGCAGGCTGCGGTGCGGTGCTTCGGAGCCATACGCCGCGACCTTGAACACTGCCGGGTCGAAGCCGGCTGCGCGCAGCTTCATCGGCGCGGTGCTGCGTAGGTTGCCGGTTAGGATGCCGAGCAGTGCGCGTGGCTCGGTGTTTAGCGCATCGATCAGTGCAAAGGCACCGGGGCAGGCCTCTATGTTGTATTGATCGATGATCTGCGCCATGCTGTCGGCGGCGACAGGAGAGTAGGTCGGCAGGCAGGCGGCGACTTCGTCGGCGCTCATGCCCAGGAGGTCGGTTAGCACTTGCCAGTCGGTCTTGCCGCCGAATTGATATTCGTCGAGTGCGCCGGTCCGCCCGAACACTTTGAGCATGGCCGCTTGCATCGCAGTGCGCCCGCAGCCTTTTGACCATAGTAGAGTACCGTCAATGTCAAACAGAACCAGGATAGTGTGTTGGCACAAGAGTCACCTCACTATAGTTTGCATAGCCGGTCGCTTTGGATAGTATTGGAGAGAGACCGGTTGCTTATAATCAGGAGGATTGATCTATGGATACGATTTTGGCCCGTATGTGGCCGGATCATTTGGACACTATCATGCTTGTTTTTGCCGTTTGGCGTTATAGCATTGCGCTCCTTGTTTTGATTCTATTGGTTATGCAGCCTGAGGGTTCGACCTTCTACACTCTGCTGTTGGGTATATCGGTCATTTGCATCATGGTCGATAGCATCTGGGCGTTCAGTGCCAGCTCTAAGAGCACGTCCATGTCGGCATGGAACAGTCATAACGAAAACATCGGTACTTTGCTTATACGCATCCCTCCATTTGTTGTGCCTATATTTGTCGCTGCCGGCAGCAAGAACAAGAAATCCCGCTTCCCCGGCATCATCACGACCCTATTGGCTATCTTCTATTTTCTTGCGACTTGGCTCTTGTACCAAAGAGATGCCTGAAAGTCAAGCGCATCGTTGCGAATTATTGCAACGATGCGTCGGTTTCAGCCGGTGTGTGCTCCTTAGCCTGTGGTTTCGGTGTCAGGCGATGGGGATGAAGTGTGTGTCTGCATCTCCTCTTAATATGTGATAAAATGCACAAACAGCTTGTGCTTGGCGCGCGGTTCCCTTAGAGGAGGTTGCATATGTCAAAAACCGTCCCCGATATTGTCATAGGGCGCTTGCCTCTTTATCTGCGCGCGCTCACTCGCCTGGAGCAAGCGGGTTTGCAGATCACCTCATCGCGTGAGCTTGGCCGACAGCTTGATATCAGCTCGGCACAAATCCGTAAGGACCTCTCACACTTCGGCGAATTTGGTAAGCAGGGCACCGGCTATCAGGTTGCTTACCTCCGTGCGCAGCTGGCCCGCATCCTCCACCTGGACCGCGAGTGGACGGTCGCCGTGGTCGGCGCGGGCAATCTGGGCCAGGCGCTGGCACACTATCGGGGCTTTGTGCCGCGCGGATTCCGTATCGACGCAATCTTCGACAACAGCCCGGCGGTGATCGGCGCTGCGCTGGGCGACTTGGTCGTACAGCCGAGCGCGCAGATCGTTTCGGTGCTGCGCGCACGCCAGATCGAGATCGCCATGATCGCGGTCACGGCGGATGCCGCCCAAGCGGTCGCCGACAGGGTGATCGAGGGGGGTGTGCGCGCCATCCTGAACTATGCACCTATCAAGCTGGTAGTGCCGGATGATGTCCATGTGCAGGACATCGATCCGGTGATACATCTCCAGCACATGGCCTTCTATCTGCGCGGCGGTTAAAGGGGGGGCTTTCTGTATTTGTCGGGTCGGAGGTGTGACTCAGATGCGCAGCGAGCGCCGCAGCACTTCTAGGTTGTCGAGCGCGCGCCCTGTGCCCACCGCCGTACAGACAATCGGCTCGTCGGCTACATAGGCCGGCACGCCTGTTTCTTGCGTGATGTAGCGGTCGATTGAACGCAGCAGCGCAGTCCCCCCGGTGAGGCAGATGCCCCGGTCGATGATGTCCGACGCCAGCTCTGGCGGTGTGCCTTCGAGCACAGCCTTTGCACACTGTGCGATCATCGCCAGCGGTTCTGCGATGGCCTCGGCCACCTCGCCGCTGGAGATGGTTATGGTGCGTGGCAGCCCGCCCACCTGGTCGCGTCCCTGGATTTCCATCGTGTATTCTTCTTCAAGGGGGAGCGCTGTACCGATCTGTATCTTGACGGCTTCGGCGGTCATCTCGCCGATCATCAGGCTATATTTGCGGCGCACGTAGTTCATGATGGCTTCGTCTAGCGCCATCCCCGCCACGCGCACCGATTCGGCTACGACGATGCCGTTCATCGCCACTACTGCCGATTCGGTGATGCCACCGCCCAATGAGAGCACCATGTTGCCGGCAGCGGCGTTTACCGGCAAGCCGGCACCGATGGCGGCCAGGAGTGGTTGTGGCAGCAGGTAAGTGTGGTTCTCGCGCGCGCCGGCCAGGATCGCCGCCGCGTGTACTGCGCGGTGCTCGACACTGGTGACGCCATATGGTACGCTGACCATCACCGTTGGTTTGAACATCCGCAGCACTCGGCCTGTCAGCCGGTCTAGGAAGTGGTGTAGCATCTGCTCGGTGACTTCGTCATCGGCAATCACGCCGTTGCGCAAGGGCCGCATCACCTCGACATTCTCCGGCGTGCGGCCAAACATATCGCGCGCATCCTGACCGATGGCGACAATTTGATCGGTTTCTTTTTCCTCGTCGAAGACCAATGCTACCATTGACGGCTCTTGCAACACGATGCGTCCGTCGTAGAACACGAGCACGTTCACGGTGCCCAGGTCGATACCAATACGTTTAAAAAACACTCTTATACCTCTTGGCGTCTGGCGCCGTGGTGGTGCCAGACGTGCTAGTTGCTTTTACTTCGGCTTGTGGATCGAGGGCCGCCCGCTGCGCGGGGGCTTGCGATGTTGCGCGACCTTGAGCCGCACCTCGGCGCGCTTCAGCGCCATCTCTAGCGCCGCTGCGCTGCCGGGGTCGGGCGGAGGTCCTTCGGCCATAGCCTTTGCCGCGCGCGCGCGCGCAGCCTCGGCGCGCGCCACATCGATCTCGTCGGAGCGCTCGCCGACATCGGCCAGCACCATCACCTGCTCTGGTTGTACCTCGACCACGCCGCCGGAGATGGCGAAGTATTCCTCTTCGCCCTTATACTTCAGGCGCAGCACGCCCACGTTGAGCCGACTCATCAGCGGCGCGTGGTGTGGCAAGATGCCCATCTCGCCCTCAATGCCCGGCAAGATTACCATATCGGCCTTGCCTTCGTAAAGTATATTGTTCTGGGTCACGATTTTAACTTCGATAGGCACGATCCACCTCTTGCCTTCTGCCGGTATCCGGTGTGGGTTGGGGTGGCGTTTGCCACCCAATGCTTCCTAATGGGCGGACTGGCTTTCTTCGTATCGTTCCAACACGTCCTCGATCGGCCCTGCCATGTAGAACATGCCTTCGGGGATGTGGTCGAGCTTCCCGTTTAGGATCATGCGGAAGCCGCGCACCGTCTCGCGGATCGGCACGTAGCGTCCCTCACGCCCTGTGAAGTGGGCGGCTACGAACATCGGTTGCGAGAGGAAGAGCTGTATCTTGCGGGCGCGCGCCACCACCAGTTTATCATCATCGGAAAGCTCGTCAACGCCTAAGATGGCGATGATGTCTTGTAGGTCTTTGTAGCGTTGAAGCACGAGCTGCACGTCGCGGGTGGTGTTGTAGTGTTCTTTGCCCACTATGTCGGGCTGGAGGATGCGGCTGGTGCTCGCCAGTGGATCGACTGCGGGGTAGATGGCTTGCTCGGCGATCGAGCGCTCTAGCGCAACGGTTGCGTCTAGGTGTGTGAAGGTCGCCACAGGCGCGGGGTCCGAATAGTCGTCGGCGGGCACATAGACTGCTTGCATCGAGGTGATGGAGCCGGACTTGGTCGAGGTGATGCGCTCTTGGAGCGCGCCCATCTCGGTGCTCAGGGTGGGTTGGTAGCCCACCGCGCTTGGCATCCGCCCCAGCAGTGCCGATACCTCGGACCCGCTCATGCTAAAGCGGAAGATGTTGTCGATGAAGAGCAGTATATCGTGTCCCTTATCGCGGAAGTATTCTGCCATCGCCAGCCCGGTCAGGCCCACGCGGAGGCGCACGCCCGGTGGTTCGTTCATCTGGCCGAAGACCATCACGGTTTTATCGATGACGCCGGATTCTTGCATCTCGCCGTAGAGCTGAGTGCCTTCGCGGGTGCGCTCGCCCACGCCGGCGAATACCGAGTAGCCGCCGTGCTCCGAGGCGATGGAGCGAATTAGTTCCATGATGATGATTGTCTTGCCGACACCGGCGCCGCCGAAGATGCCGGTCTTGCCGCCCTTAGTGAAGGGTGCGACCAGGTCGATTACTTTTAGGCCGGTTTCGAAGACCTCGGTAGTGGGGTTTTGTTCCTCAAAGGATGGGGCGGAGCGATGGATGGGGTAGTGTTCCTTTGCGACCACCGGGCCTTGTCCGTCGATGGGCTGCCCCAGCACGTTGAAGATGCGCCCCAGCACGCTCTCGCCTACCGGCACTGTGATAGGGCTGCCGGTCGCCAGAACCGGCATCCCGCGCTGTAGGCCGTCGGTGGTGTCCATCGCCACGCAGCGCACCCAACCCTTCCCCAGGTGTTGTTGAACTTCTAATACCAGGGCGTCATGGCCTTCGCGCTCGATCGTGAGAGCTTCGTAAATTTCGGGGAGATGTTCTCGCGAGAACGCGACATCTACCACCCCGCCCAAAACTTGCGCTACTGTGCCTTTTGTGTCTTGCGTCATGCGTCCTCCTCATGCAGACAGGGAAATGCAGGTTTGCACCTAGTCAAGCGCCTCGGCGCCGCCGACAATATCGAGCATCTCGCTTGTGATGGCAAGCTGTCGTGCTTTGTTGTATGTCAGTGTGAGCGTGTCGGCCAGTTCTTCGGCGTTGTCCGAAGCGTTGCGCATGGCGACCATGCGTGCCGAGTGCTCGCAGGCATGAGACTCTAGGATTGATTGATAGATCATTAGCTCGGTAAAACGTGGCAAGATCAGGTCAAAGATCGCGGTTGCGCTCGGCTCGTAGACATAATCGAGGCGGTGTGATGGAGGTCGAGGTATCTGGTTCTTTAGCGATTCGGCCATGACCGTTTCTTCGGGTTTATAGGGCTTGATCGGCAGCATACGCAGCACGACCGGGTTTTGTGTCAGGGTGTTGATGTAATTGGTATATGCGATATGGACTTCATCTACTTGGCCTGACAAGAACATATCCATTGCCAGGCGTGCGATCGGCGTGATGTCTTGAATCGATGGATCGTCCGGCTGGTTGATAAAATCGGCGCAGACTGTGCGGCCCTGGCGCATGAGGAAGTCGCGACCTTTGCGCCCGACTGTGATGTATTGTACCGGCAGGTCGATGATCTTCTCGAAGCGGAGCACGGCGCGTAGGATGTTGGTGTTATAGGCGCCGGCCAAGCCCCGGTCGCTGGTGATGACCAGCACCACGATCTCTTTTATCGGTGTGCGAACTTCTAGCAAGGGGTGCGAGGATGTGCCGTTTGTGGTTTGGCTGGCGATGTCTATCATCAGCCGCCATGCGAGGCGGGCGTAGGGGCGGCTCGACAAGACGTGTGCTTGTGCCCGCCGCACTTTAGAGGCCGATACTGCTTGCATGGCATGGGTGACTTTGGAGATGTTCTGGACACTTTTTATGCGCCGTTTGATTTTGCGTGTGTTTGACATGCGTGTTCCTTGTCGTCTACAACGAACAGGTAGTCAGGCCCGCAGTGTTCGGGGTGGTCTATTACCCCGTTTTGTGCGTGCGTCCCTGCTGCTTACTTCCAGCTTGCCATGAAGCTCTCGACGGCAGCTTTTAGCTTGGCCTCGGTCGCCTCGGTGATCTCTAGCTTCTCGGCGATATCCTTGCCGACTTCGGGATGGTCGGTATCCATATAGCGCAAGAACGATGTTTCCCACTCGGCCACCCGCGTTATGTCGAGCTTATCCAGGTAGCCGCCCGTGCCGGCGTACAATACCATCACTTGGTGTTCCAGGCTTACGGGGACATATTGGGGTTGTTTGAGCAGCTCTTGCAAGCGCAGCCCCTGGTCGAGCTGGCGTTGGGTGGCGGGGTCAAGCTCCGAGCCGAACTGTGCGAAGGCCTGCAGCGAGCGGAAGTTGGCCATATCGAGCCGTAAGCCGCCCGCCACTTGTCGGATGGCGCGGCGTTGTGCGTCGCCACCGACCCGGCTCACCGAGAGGCCGGTGTTGATCGCGGGGCGGATGCCGGCATAGAAGAGGTCGCCTTCGAGGTAGATTTGCCCGTCGGTGATCGATATTACGTTGGTGGGTACATAGGCGCTCACGTCGCCCAGCAGGGTTTCGATGATGGGCAGTGCCGTCAGGCTGCCGCCGCCGCGCGCGTCGCTGAGCTGTGCGGCGCGTTCGAGGAGGCGGCTGTGTAGATAGAACAGGTCGCCGGGGTAAGCCTCGCGGCCCGGCGGACGGCGCAGCAGCAGCGATACTTGGCGGTAGGCCCAGGCATGTTTCGAGAGGTCGTCGTAGACCACGAGGGCGTGTTGTCCATTTTCCATGAAGTATTCGCCCATCGCGCAGCCGGTGTATGGTGCGATGTATTGCAGTGCGGCGGGGTCGGCGGCGGCGGCGACGATCACGATCGTATGTTCCATCACGCCGTATTGCTCTAGGGTGGCGACTACCCGTGCGACTTGGGCGCGCTTCTGCCCGATTGCGACATAGATGCACTTTAGGTCGCCGCCCTTCTGGTTGATTATGGTGTCTATGCCGATGGCCGTCTTACCGGTTTGGCGGTCGCCGATGATAAGCTCGCGCTGACCGCGTCCGATCGGGGTCATCGCATCGATGGCCTTGATGCCGGTCTGCACGGGGAGGTACACGTTGCGGCGCTCGATCACGCCGGGCGCGATGCGCTCGATGTTATAGTAATCGGCTTGCTCTATCGGCCCCTTGCCGTCGATCGGACGTCCCAGCGCATCGACCACGCGCCCAAGCAGCCCATCGCCCACCGGCACCGAAGCGATACGCCCTGTGCCGCGCACCTCGTCGCCCTCACGGATGTGTTCGTAAGCGCCTAAGATGATGATGCCGACGTTGTCGGCTTCTAGGTTGAAGGCAATACCCATCACGCCGTTGGCAAATTCGACTAGTTCGCTGAAGCGCACCTGGTGCATACCGTCGGCGCGTGCGATGCCATCGCCTACTTCCTTGACCCAACCTACGCTCACTGCTTCGAGCTTGGGTTCGAATGCCTCGATCTGGGCGCGCAACGATGCGGCAATATCGCCGGTTATATCCGCCATAGGGCCTTCTCCTTACTGGAATCCGGGCAAATGCTGATCGAAACGAGTAATGTGCTGTTTGTGCCTTTTGTGAGATTCGGAACCATGCATTAAATCTTACCCTAGCCTACGGTTTGCGGCAATTGCGTTTCGGGCTGTCGGGTGGATAGAGGTTTAATCGCGCGGTGTGCGCAGTGCTTTACGTAGGTAGATGACCGTCTCCAAGCCGTCGCCGAGGTTGAGCTTGAGTTTATGGTGGTCTTCAAAGTCGAGGCGGCGATATAGCGCCAGTGCGCGTGTGTTCCTCTGCGCCACGCCAATCTCGATATGTTCGGCGTGCATCTCGTATGCTGTGCGTGTCAGGTAATTGACGATGGCGGTGCCTATCCCCCGTCTGCGCCAGCGTGCCCCTACCACCAGGTCGCTGATCTCGGCAGCGCTGGGGAAGAGGGTGAGCTGACCAAAGCCGACTATTTGTGCCTCCCATATCGCCACGACGCCCATGCCGCGTCCGTTGCGTGCGACGTTCTGGGCGTGGCCGACCATTTTGGCAAGCTGCGCTGATGATTTGTCGGGCATACAGTTGGCACGCAGTGCGGTGATGTCGCCGGGGAGTACAGGCCGGCAGCTGGGGCGTGTGTGCGTGTGATCTTTCATGTGGATGACTTGGGTTGTGTTAATCCTCTTTGATCGCCAGACAGCTTTCTCCGTCCCACGTGTGCAAGCGGCCCAGCACCATATCGCGTTCGACCAATACATCATACGCTGCCGCTATCAACGTGTCTATGTCGCCCGCCGGTAGATAGGTGGCCGTCTGCACATAGGTTTCTTCGACCGGGCAGATTTGGTCGCCATCGTCGGTGTGCACCAGCGCGGTGAGGGTTAGGCGTAGGCCGCGTTCGGGGTAATATGCGTCGAGTGTCCATTCGAGGGCATCCGCCCCTGCCGGGGTGTGTATATCGACCTGAGCCGGTGCGCCGAAGGTCGCGAGCACCTGGGCGAGCGTGGCCGGTGTATCGGGCGTGAGCGTGATGCGTGCCAATAGAGCGTCGCGTACTTGCATCACGTTGGGGTTCTGCGCGTGGTTGGGCGATGCCCAATGCCACTTGTATTCCACGCTGCCGTTGAGCTGTTTCTCTCTTTGCCAGTCGGCCACGTAGGGGCTGTTATCCAGGAAGGCGTGCACTTCTGTCTCGGCGGTGATGCCCGGTGTGAGGCCCTGCCAGCATGGGGGCGCGCAAGGGTGTCCGCTGAGCAGGCTGTCGTCGAAAACGCGCGGCGCCGGGCTGGGCGCGCGCGTTGGTATGGCGACCGGTTCCCACGCCGGGGTTCGGTTGATTGAACGCAGCGGCGGTGGGTTTACCTCAAGGTAATCTGCCGGGGCGCACGAGACCCCCAGCAAGGCGACTGCACAGAGCCAGATGCCGATTATGCCTTTAGTGTTGCGGTGTGCCATGATGCCTCTGGGAGCGCGATCCGTTCAGCTACGGTGATGCCGTTCTGCATCATGCTGTATAGGAAGACCATGTTTAGGAAGTCGCCGTCATGAGGGATCAGCCCGCTCTGCACCGCAGTCTGTGCCGGCAGATCGTAGGTATCCACACAGTTCGTCGGCACGATGACGCGCACCCCGCCCAGCTGTCGCGCGTTTGCGCGCAGGCGTAGGTACATCGCAAGCTGGTACACACACA
>CAZJBO010000015.1:0-17722 GCA_964544075.1 uncultured Anaerolineae bacterium | reverse complement strand
TGACGCCGACCCCGTCGCCGAAGTCCCAGGCCCAGGCGCTGATGTCGCCGGTCGAGGCATCGGTGAAGGTGGCGGTGAGGTCCGATGTGCTGACGCTAAAGGCCGCCGTCGGTGCGACCGCCGGTGCGGTGACCGCGACGTCTTGCGTGATGTTGTTCGAGCCGCCGGGACCGGTGACCGTGAGCGTGACCGTGTAAGTGCCCGCCGCGCCGTAGGTGTATACCGGGTGCTGCTGGTCGCTGACGCCGACCCCGTCGCCGAAGTCCCAGGCCCAGGCGCTGATGTCGCCGGTCGAAGTGTCGGTGAACCCGACGGTCAGGTCGCTGGCGCTGTAGGTGAAGCTGGCGGATGGTGCTGGTGGCGGAGCGGCGTTGGTGTTGGTGGGCGTATCGGTGGGGGTGCTGGTGGGGGTATCGGTGACGATGGGCGAATCGGCGGGGGTATAGGTGACGGTGGGCGTCTCGGTGGGGGTGCTGGTGGCGGTGGGTGTGGCGGTGTTTGCGGGCGTGAGGGAGATTGTGGGCGTGGGGGTGTTGGTGAGGGTATTGACCGGTGTGTTTGTGCTGGAGGGAGTGTTGCTCGGCGCCGGAGCGTTGGTCGCTGTATCGCCGATCCGCTCCCACTTCACGTTTGCGCGCGCGATGCCGCCGGCTTCGTAATATTCGACGCGCAGATCATGCGCTCCGGAGAGCGTTATATCGGCCTGGTAGGTGGTGCTATTGGCCGGGTGCCATTGGTTGATGATCGCGACATTATCGACGTACACGCGCACGCCATCGTCTGTGTTGCTGGTGAAGCGATAGACGCCGGGGTCAAAGTTGACGTTGCGCGTCCAACGCACGCTGAAGTTGTCGCCGGGCAAGCCCAGCCCCGGCGAGCCGTAGCCCCAATCCCAGCTGATGGCAGGATCGTTGCGGATGAAGATAGGCGTGCCCGCTACATCGGGGTTATTGAAATACTCGCCGCGCCAGTCGGGATAGGCGGTGATGATCTCCCACCATGCCGCGACCTTTGCGCCGCCTTTGTCTTCATAATATTCAACGCGGAGGGTATGGTTGCCACCGGCGAGGCTGCGGTTGATCGAGTAGGTGCCGCCCTGGGCGTGATGCCACTCGTCTATGACCAACGTGCCGTCGATCCACATGCGCACGCCGTCGTCCGCCAGCACCGAGAAGCGATAGTCGGCGCCGGGCATATAGACGGTGCGTTCCCAACGCACGCTGAAGTTATCGGCGCCCACGCCGGGGCCGGGTGCATCCACGCCCCAGTCGAAGGTTAGGCCGGGGTCTTTGCGTGTGAAGGCTGCCGGTGCGCTGAGGGTCATATTGTTGAAGTATGTGCCGGTCCACTCTGACGTGGCGACCTCGATCTTGCTCATCTGCATACTGATGGAAGCCAGACCGCTGTATTCGATGTATTCGACCCGGAAGGTATGTTGACCCTGGGCCAGATTGATCGTGCTGCTGAAGAGCTGGGCCGCGCCTTCGCGGATGGCGTTCAGCACGAGCGTGTTATCGACATAGACGCGCGCGGCGTCATCCACTATTATGTTGATGGTGTACATCCCATCCGGCAGTGTCAGCGTGCGGGTCCAGCGCGCCGAGAAGTAATCGGCGGGGAGACCGGCTGCGGGAGGGTTTGCGCCCCAGTCGAAGCCGACGTGCAAGTCGTCTCGGATGAGGGCCGGTGCGCCGCTCAATGATGGATTGTTGAAGTATTCGGCGCGCCAGTTGTTTATCTGTATGGGCGGGATGGCGGTTGGTGCGCTGGACGGAGGGGTGGGGGTGGGCAGTGCGCCGAAGCCGGTCGGGGTGGGCTGGAGGACGGGCGGGGGGAGGAAGAATTGGGTCGGGCCGACCATTACTTGGGTCGAGAAGACGGCGTGGGTGGGCTGTACGATGGGGACGAAGAGGCTAAAGTCGGTATCTTGGGTGGCGGTGGGCGCAAGCCCCGGTGTGGAGGTGATGAGGTTGCCCATCTCGCCCGGTTCGGCGGTGAGGAAGACCTGTGAGGTTGGCTGTGGGTTGATATCACCGCTGCGTGAGAGCTTTGCTCCGACGAACAGGATGCCGGCAAAGACAAGGGCTGCCGATAGGACAAGCGAGACAAAGGCGATGCCGATTTGGGTTTCTCGGCTCATGCTTGCAAACGGTCCCCCAAGCCCGCTCAACGGGCCTCTGCGTGGGTTTCGGCGTTTATTACTCATAACAATATTCCCCTTTCTTTGCTTTCTGAGCTGGTCAAAATGAGGATGGACATCTACGGGGCTTCGCCCCGCGCCCCACTGTGGGCACGCCCCCGGACCCCACGCGGCTGACGCCGCTTTTGGCGCGGCTTTGCCGCGCCAAAATGGGGTTCAGGGGCCTGTGGCCCCTGACAGGGCTTGGGGCAGCGCCCCAAATAAGTTGTCTACCATCAGATTAACCAAGACACCTTTCTTTGCTTTCTCTGTGCCTGCACTAGCTTCAGACACTACTTATGATTCAACATGAAGTTCGTCCACAATGCAAGCGCAAATGTGGTGCCACCGGTTTTACGGCGGGCACACATCATGTAATCGGTGGGTGGGCGTAGGCCAATGTCGCTTTAGTCTCCGGCGACGGATTGTCATGCAAATGATAATATAGCGTCGCGCGTTGCTTCTCAGACCCGGACAGTGCGTTACAGCACGTCGCTGTTATCTGGCGGCGGCTTGAGTATAATTAGGCCAGATTAAGCACATCGGCAAGGCAAACCCGGTATGAGCGACGTGTTACCCCCATATAAAGGCAAAGAACGCTCCCAACTGTTGCAATTGCTCAGCGCGGGCGGGGCACGCCCTGTGTTGAGCAGCACGCCGGTTGATCTGGGCCTTGAAGAACATATGCCCTTCCCTTTCTTGGCGATGGTAGGACAGGAGGAGATGCGCGTTGCGTTGCTGCTCTCGGTCATCAACCCGGCGATGGGCGGCGTGTTGTTGGTGGGGCCGCGCGGCGTGGGCAAGACTGTAGCGGTGCGCGGTCTCCGGACCTTGCTGCCCGATGTGTTGGTCAGCGACTGTACCGAAGGTGAGAACTGCCTCCCCGGAGATATTGGGCCGGACGGCGATACAAGCAAGCTCTGCCCCACGTGCGCGGCCAAGATCGCCGAGGGCCGGCATATTGCCCATTACGAGGCGGTGCGTCTGATCGAGCTGCCGCTCAACGCGCGGCTTGAGGATGTGGTGGGTGGCATCAACGAGCGCATCGCCGTACAACAGAAGCGCGTGCGCCTAGAACGGGGCATCCTGGCGCGCGCCGACCAAAACTTGCTCTATGTGGACGAGGTGAACTTGCTCGACGATCGCGTTATTGACGCCATCCTCGACGCTGCGTCGCAAGGCAGCTACACGGTGCGGCGCGGCGCGATGGTGGGTACATATCGCTCGCGTTTTGTATTCATCGGCAGCATGAACCCGGAGGAGGGCGGCTTGCGTCCCCAAATCATGGACCGCTTCGGCCTCCGTGTGACCGTGCAAGGCCTCACCGACCCCGCCGCGCGCCGCTTGGTATACGACCGGGTGCGCGCATATCGCCATGACCGCCGTGCCTTTGTGCGCGCCTGGTATGAGCTAACCGAGGCCGTCCGCGAGGAGGTCTCGTTAGCGCGCGAGTTGTTGCAAGAAGTCGAGCTGGAGGAAGATGCAATCATGCTGGGGCTGGAACTGGTGAACGCCCTGGGCATCGATTCGCACCGCACCGAGCACACGATGTTCGAGGCGGCCCGCGCCCGCGCTGCCGCCGATGGACGCGACCGCGCTACGTTGGATGATCTGCGCGCGGTGGCGGTGATGAGCTTGCGGCTGCGGCGCAGCGAGTTTATGCGCAACTTCCTGCGCAAGCAAGGCACAGAAGATCAGCTAATTACCGCCAAGTTGGACGAACTGGCCGCGAAGCGCGGCTCGGAGTCCGCATGAGGCGCATAAGTCGTCATCTCCCCTTATTTGGCTTTGGCCTGGCGTTCCTTGCCGTCCACTTGCCGTGGATCGCACATCCCGCCGCAGCGCTCACGCTCAATGCCCTTGACCTCGCCGAATGGCTTAGCTTGCACCCCGTTGTGCGTGCCGAATCGCCTCCGCTGCTCAGTGCGTGGCTGCTGCGCGTGGTCTGCGCTGCGTGTGCGGTGGGGATGGCGTTTAGTGTGCGTCGGGGTTGGCTGTTGGGTTTGTGTGCCCTCCTGCCGCTGCTGCCGCCGCTTGAATTTCTGCGCGGTGCGGGCGGCGATCCTAACTATCGGCAGCAATGCGGCATCGCGATGGGGACCGGTGTGCTGGTCCTGTTGGGGGGCGTGCTGCCGCTGTGCGCAGAGCACATCCCGGCGCGCGCGCATAAGCTGCTGCCTCGACTGCCGCTTGTGCCGTCCGTGTTGGGCGGGGGCGCGGCGCTCGCGGGCCTCGCACGCGCCAAGCCGCTGGTCGATGCGATGTATCACGCCGGCCTCGGTATAGGCGGGCCGCTGGCGCTGTTGGGGTTTGGGCTTGTCGCTGTGGGGGCGCTGGCTCAGGCACCGGCGTCTTCTTCGCCTTCTCCCGGCATGAGCGGGGTCGCCTCCGGGGTCGGCGACGGCTCCGGGGTCGGCGCGCAGACCGGCGGCAGTGTGATCTCTACCGGTTGATTTAGGTCAAACAGCTCATAGTGCAGCATAACCGTGCCGTAGGCGTCCTTTTGCTCCGGCAGGTAGCCCTCGCCGCGCAGATCGACTCTCACCACGTGCGCGCCTTCATCTGCCACCAGAATTTCGATGGTGGCGGTTTGCAGCGTGGGTGTGCTGAAGTTGTCCAGGCGGAAGCGCCAAGTGGGTGCTCCGTTCACCGACGGCCCCGGCCCCACCAGGTGTAGGGGGGGGACGGAATCTGGTGCGAAGACGACATCCGGGAGCGCGCTGTATAGCAGCGGGTCGAAGAAGTTGACCGGCTCTGTCAGGCAGAGGCCGGCGCCGGTGTGGTAGTCGATGCCCAGGATGTAGGTCTTCTCGTAGGTCCCAAGCTCCGGGAAGGCGTCAAAGACTTGCGCGTCGCCGGTCACAGACACGCTGCCTGTCGCAGCAGGACGCAGTGTATCTATGCGCGCCTTCACATCCAGCGCGCCCCGGCTCGCCACCCCGCCGATCTTTCCCTCGAAGGTGAGGGTTAGCAGGGTCTGATAGGTGTCTAGGCCGTTGAACTTGATGCCGGGGTAGTCGAAGGTGTCGGGTGCGCCGAGCAAAGCCTCGGCGGTTTGAGTGGCGGCTTGGTAGATGTCGATGGGGGGGGTAGGGGTTGGGGATGTGCAGCCGGAGGCCAGCATCAGGGCGAGCAGGATTAACGGGTATGGGAGGAACCTTGCCACGGAGCATACGGAGTTCACAGAGCGGGTGAAAGACGCTCCGTGCTCTCTGTGCACCCCGTGGTGGAAGATGTTTCTTATTCCCACGCTTGCGAGTCTGAAGTAATGCTTGGTCTGCGCGCCGACACGCATCGTCACAGGTGTCGAACGACGCGGATTATTCGGCTGTAGCCATTTGCTTCATGACGTAGTCGATGCCTTCGCCTACGGTTGTGATCTTCTGGGCTTCTTCGTCGGAGATTTCGCCGCCGAATTCGTCCTCGAAGGCCATGATTAGTTCGACGAGGTCGAGCGAATCGGCTTCGAGGTCTTCGCGGAAGCGAGCTTCGGGGACGACTTGCGCGGCGTCAACACCAAGCAGATCGACGACGATTGCGGTGATTTTCTCTGTGACTTCTTCTTTGCGTGTAGGCATGGATTTCCCTCCGAAAGTTGCGATTGCCAAATCTTGCGGCGTGATTATACCCATAAGTTAAATATAACCAAACCCTTCTTGACACGTACATAACGCATGGGTACGATTCACGCATTCATCACAAAGGAACACCTCTTTATGCCAGAAGTTACGCGCGCCGACGCCCAAACTCAGCAGCGCAAGGCCGACCATATCCGCATCAACCTGGAGGAAGATGTCCGCTTCCCCCGCCTGACTACCGGCCTGGCGCATTATCGCTTCCTACACCAGGCGCTGCCGGAGCTGGACCTGGCCGCGATTGACACGACTCTAACCCTGTTTGGGCGGCGGCTGGCCGCGCCTTTGCTCATCTCGTCGATGACCGGTGGCACTGCCGAGGCGCAAGCGATTAATGAAAACTTGGCGCGGGCGGCGCAGGCGGCGCAGATCGCGATGGGTTTGGGCAGCCAACGCGCCGCCATAGAGGACCCCGCGTGTGCCGATACCTACCGGGTGCGGCGGGTCGCGCCGGACATCTTGCTCTTTGCCAACCTGGGCGCGGTGCAGCTTAACTATGGCTACACGGTCGAGCATTGCCGGCGCGCGGTGGATATGGTGGAGGCCGACGCGCTGATCTTGCACTTTAATGTGTTACAAGAGGCCGTACAGCCGGAAGGCGACGGCAACTTTAGCGATCTGCTGCCGAAGATCGCGGCGGTTTGTCGGGCGCTGCCGGTGCCGGTGATCGCCAAAGAGGTGGGGTGGGGCTTCTCGACCGAGGCCGCGCGGCGGCTCGCCGATGTGGGTGTGGCGGCGATCGATGTTGCGGGCGCCGGTGGCACCTCGTGGAGCGAGGTGGAATATCACCGCGCGCCGACGGGTTTTTATGCGCGTGTGGCCCGCAGCTTTGCCGATTGGGGCATCCCGACCGCCGAGAGCATCCAGATGGTCCGCACCGGCGCGCCGGGTCTGCCGATCTTCGCCAGCGGAGGGCTGCAAGATGGCATCGATGTGGCGAAGTGCATAGCGCTGGGCGCGCGTATGGGCGGGCTGGCGGGGCGCTTCCTCAGTGCGGCGGTAAGCTCGGCAGAGGCGGTGGGCGAGGTGATACGCGAGCTGCAAACGCAGCTCCGTGTGGCGATGTTCGCGGCGGGCGCGTCCGACCTGGACGTATTGCGCGAGACACCGCTGTTGCATAGGCCGGATGGGGGTTGAGGGGGCGAGACGGTGGTGCGCCCGGCCCCGTGATTGCCGGATTATTCCTTAAACTTCCGTTCTGATGGCGTTATCCCTATTGGTCCCTACTATTGCCTACAACTACAATATGCACAATATGCAAATGAAAGCGTGGTGAAAATCTTGTGAACCTCGATGCTTACACAGCACGTTACCTGGCACCGCTTGAGCAGGAAATGCAGCGAGTTTTTGCGTGTATGCCGGCGGGTCCCGCCGCCTATGGGCAAATGATGCGCTATCACTTGGGTTGGATAGATGCGGATGGGCAGCCTTGCGGCAGCGCGCTTGAACACGAGACGCGCGGTAAGCGCATCCGTCCGATTTTGCTGCTGCTCTGCGCCGAATCCGCCGGCGGCGATCCGTCGGATGCGATGTCTGCGGCGGCGGCGGTGGAGCTGTTGCATAACTTCTCGTTGATCCACGACGACATCCAGGACCGGAGCACAAAGCGCCGGGGGCGTGCGACCGTGTGGGCGCTCTGGGGCATGGCGCAAGCCATCAATGCCGGGGATGCGATGTATACCCTGGCATACCTGGCGATGTACCGTCTGGCGATGCGCGGCCTTGCGCCCGACCAAGTGTTGGAGGCGGCGCGCTTGTTCTCCGATACCTGTTTGGCGCTCACGATGGGCCAGCATATGGACATCGACTTCGAACACCGCCCCGATGTCAGCACCAATGCTTACCTCAAGATGATCGGCGCGAAATCGGCGGCCTTGATCGCGGCAAGCGCCGAGCTGGGCGCGTTCTGCGCCGGTGCGCGCGCCGAGCTGCGGCAGCATTACGCCAGCTTTGGCCGCAGCCTGGGCATGGCCTTCCAGATACGCGACGATATATTGGGCATCTGGGGCGACGAACAGCGCACCGGTAAGCCTGCCAACAGTGATATCATCGCACGCAAGAAGACCCTGCCTGTGATCTATGCGCTAGAGCGCTCACAAGCGCTGCGCGATCTTTATGCTCAGCCCGAATTCTCGCCCGCGAACGTCAGGCAAGCGACTCTCCTTATAGATGAGACCGGCGCGCGCACCTATGCCGAGAATCAAGAAAGCCGCGCGCACGGCGCGGCACTCACGGCATTGATGGCGGCTTCGCCGGCCCCCGAAGCGGCAGAAGCGCTTAACGATCTGGCCTCGCGGCTGCTGCGGCGCGACCGCTGAGCGCGCTATAGGCCGAGGTTGAGAAGATTCAATAGTTTGAGCGGTGTGCTGAGGAAGGCACGTACATAGCGCTTGGTCAGCCGGGGCTTCTCGAACTGCGGCCAGTGCCCGGCGTTGGGGATGAAGCGCAAGTCGATGTCGGGGCATTCTTGCGCGAGCGCGCTTGCATCGCGGAGCGGGACGGTATTATCCTCAAGCCCCCAGATGGCAAGCGTCGGTTTGTCCATATCGCCCAAATGCCCGCGTAGATCGTTCGCACGCATCGCCCAGTAGCACTCGGCGCGCACCTTCCCCTGTCCGGGATGCCGCGCGTCGGCGCGCAGACGGTGATAGTCCTTCTCGGTCAGGCCGGTGTGCTCGGCGAACTGCGAGGGCCGCATCAGGCGGTCGGTGATATTTACAAAGAGCGGTTCCATCTTGGCGACGATGAAGTTAAACAGGCGCCCGCGCTCTAGCAAAGTTATGGGCGAGATGAATAGGTTAATGTAGAGCGATAGGCGCCCGCTGATGGTGGGGTCGATGAGGACAATGCGTTCGACAATTTCAGGGTGGCGCGTGGCGATGGTGAGGCTTGTCATGCCGCCCATCGAGTGTCCGACCAGCACGACCGGGCGCTTTGTAAGCCCTCTGATGAGGTCGGCGATCAGGTCGGCATAGTCGGGGATGGTGACGCGCTGGGGCAGGGGCGGCGATTCACCATAGCCCGGCAGATCGACCGCGATGCAATGGTAGCGTTCGCTCAGGAGCGGCAGCAAGGGCGATACTGCGTACCATGAGCTAGACCAGCCGTGCAATAGGATTGCGATCTGGGCGTTGGGTGGCCCCTCTTCGTGCGCGTGGATGGGTTGACCGTTTATGTGGTAAATAACCGATTTTTCAATATGCATCGACGGTTCTCCGCATTGGTATCGTGCACCGCTCTAGTATATATAAGGATACATGAATTTTAGAAATCTGCCGGATGCTGCGCTGCCGCTCGATTGACAATCTCTCCCTCTCTGTGGACAATCATTGAAACGTGCACTCGTTGACATTTTTCTGAGCGGATGGCGATACCCCCGCCGTGCCGAGCGTGGAGGCAAATTATGCGAATCGTGACCGATAGTGGCGTAGACCTTTCTCCAGAACAGCGCGCCAACATGCCGAAGATATCCATCGTACCCCTAACCATCAATCTTGATGGCAAATCCTACCGGAGCGGTGTGGATGTACTGCCGGAAGAGTTCTATCAAATATTAGAAAATGCCGAAGGCCTCCCCATCACCTCACAACCCCCTGCCGGCGAGTTCGCCGAACTATACCGAGAGCTGGCCGGCGACGACCCTGACATCTTGGTGATTACCATCTCGTCGGGTTTGAGCGGCACCTTCAACTCGGCCCAGGCAGGCGCCGAGATGGTGCCGGAGGCCAACGTCACGGTCTTTGATACCAAGACCTTGTCGATCGCACAGGGCTGGCATGTGGAAGCCGCCGCACGCGCAGTACAGGCCGGCTGGGAGCGCGCCCAAATCCTGGACCTGCTCGAACGTATCCGAGACGCCAGCGATACCATCTTCACGCTCTCGGACCTGACATATCTGATCCACGGTGGGCGTATCAGTCACATCCGGGGTTTGGTCGCTTCGGTGTTGAACATCAAGCCCATCATTGGGGTCGAGCACGTCGGCGGGACCTACGAGCAGCGCGGGCGGGCGCGTTCCTTCAAGCGCGCGATACTATCGCTGGCAGACCAGATCAAACAGCAGCATGGGGCGGGGGCAGAGCTGCGCACACAGATCGTATATGCCGACAATTTCGAGGGAGCCTCACGGCTTAGGGCGCACATGGATGAGATGTTCGATTGTCACTGGCTGCCGAGTTCGCCGCTCTCGCCCGTCTTGGGCGCGCATACCGGGCCGAGTTTGGTCGGGATCACGTTTGCGCCCTACACGCTTTTCGACGATCTGCCCTGGGCGGAGGTCGCCCCGTGAGGCTGCGGCAGTAAGGTTTTACCCATGCACAGCAAACATACCCGGCGCTACCTCTTTGCCGTCGCACTGCTGCTCCTGCTCGGCGCGCTCGTCCGCATCCACAACCTCGGCGGGCCGAGCCTCTGGATGGACGAGGCGTGGTCGGTGTGGGCAGCCCAACAACCCACCGCTGCCGATACTACGCGCGCCGCCGTCGCAGACGTGCACCCCCCGTTCTATTTCTTACTCCTCAAGGCATGGGTGGGGCTGGCCGGTGATTCTGAGTTTGCCGGGCGGATGCTTTCGCTCTGTTGTGGGCTGCTGACGCTCGCCTTCACCTACCGCGCGGCCTTCGAGATGTTCTCACCGTGCGCGGGGTGGATGGCCGTGCTCGTGGCGGCAGCGTCGAGCTACCAGGTCTACTATGCGCGCGAGCTGCGTATGTACACCCTTGTGCCGATGCTCGGCGCGGCGGCGATCTTCTTCTACCAACGTTGGCTGCGCGCTGTGGGCCGAGGTAGTGCGCTCGGCTATTGGGCCGCCATCACCCTACTGTTGTACACACATTACTTCGGCGCGCTCGTGCCCTTAGCGCTGCTGCTGCATTATTGGCTTGTGCTGCCGGAGCAGCGGCGCAGAATCCCCGGCTGGCTGCTGATCCACCTGAGCGCGTTCGTCGCCTTCGCGCCCTGGCTGCCTGTGCTGCTGATGCAGGTCGTGGCCACGCCGGGCGGCCTCGACCAAGCCACGCCCACCAACCCCAACACGTTGCGCTATATCCTGGATGTGTTCACCGACGCGCAGCCCCTCCTTTACGTGGGGCTGATCGCGGTGGCGCTCGTGAGCGCGCGTAAGCCGGGCAGGAGGTCTACACCGGTCTCGCTCGCGCCCCTCTCGTGGGCCGTGTTGGTGTTGCTCTGGGCCTTCGTGCCGCTGGGCCTGACGCTGTGGGTCAACACGCGCTTCCCCATCTTCACCATACAGAACCTCACGCTTGCCGCGCCGCCTGTGGCGATCCTGGCGGGGGTGGGGCTGAGCCGCTTGCGCGCGCGGCCTCGTGCCGTCTTCGCGGCGCTTGTGGTGATGGCAGGGCTGGCGGTGGGGGGCACCCTCTATCAGGCCAAACCGGATTGGCGCGGCTTTGTGGCGGCGATCGCGGCGCGGTATGCGCCCGGCGACGCCATGCTCTTGCACATCGGCGGACCGCCGCTCTGGTCTATGCCGTTTGAATATTACTATACGCACGCCTTGCCCGATGCGTCGCCCCCTGTGGATATGTTCCAGCTGCAAGGTCCGCCGAGCGCACGGGTCTTCGCGGACGCGCTCGCGGCAGAGAGGGGCACCGGGCGCGTCTGGGTGCTCTTTACCCACACCACCGCCGTCACCGACTATGCCTTGTCTTTGTTGCAGCGCTTCGGCAGCGCGACGCCCTGCACCCCGGTATTGGTCGCCAGCTTAGGTGACCACCGCGCCCACCTCTACGCGCCCGCCGCGCCAGATGACGCAGCGTCGCCCGCCGCCGGTTTCTATTTCGACGATCCCGGCAATGCCCGCTTCCACCTCGTCGGTTATGATGCTGCGCCCGGACCCTATCGGCCCGGCGATGTGATCGACGTCACCTTGAGCTGGGAGGTGGATGCGCCGCCCGCGCATGATTACTCGGTGGGTGTATACTTGCTCAGCGAGAACGCCGGCCCTGCCGCCGACCATCTCGGCTTCCCCGGTGGGGCGTTTACCTCAGAGTGGGCGCCGGGCACGGTCTACACCGACCCGCACAAGGTGATGCTGCCGGGCGACCTGCCCCCCGGTTATTACAACCTGACCGTGCGTGTGGTGAACGTCTTCGAGATGGATTCGGACCCTTTGCCGGTCAGCGACCCGTTGGGTGTGCCGTTGGGCCGGTATGCGGTGTTGGGCGGGTTTGTGCTAGAGGCACCGTAGCGGATCAAATACGCCCGGACCGGTAGAGGGGTATTCCCAATATTGACAGCGTATTGTATAAAGATTACAGTTTGCCCGGTGATATGTTCTGATATGTTTTAGAGAGACTCAGGGAGTCGAATACCTCCTATGGCAGCTTTACCGCAGACCGAACCCCAAGTGACTGCTTCCGCCGGTGCACCGGCAGAGCTGGCTACGCGCGTCTTGCTTCGCGTCTACACTCTTAATTGGGAGGCGCTGGCCTATGTGTTGATCTTTATCCTGGCGCTGCTCTCGCGCTTCATCGACTTGGGCGCGGGCGCGATGAGCCATGACGAAAGCCTGCACACCAAGTATTCATGGTACCTGTATCAAGATGGCAACTATGCTCACGACCCCATGATGCATGGCCCGCTGCTCTTCCACGTCACCGCGCTGTTCTATGCCTTGTTCGGCGATAGCGACTTCAGCGCGCGTATCTATCCCGCGCTCTTGGGCGTGGCGCTTGTCATGATCCCGTTGCTCTATCGCAAGTGGGTGGGTCGGACGACGGCGCTCTTGGCTTCGGTGATGTTCCTCTTCTCACCGTACATACTGTACTACTCGCGCTATATCCGCCACGACATCCCCGCGATCGTCTATGCCCTGCTGATGATCTGGGCGGCTTTCTCCTACATCGATGACAAGGCGCATTCGTTCCGCTGGCTGTACATCATCGCCGTGAACATGATCTTGCTGTTGGCCTCCAAAGAGGTGGCCTTCATGTATATTGCCATCGTGGGGCTGTTCTTGGTGGTCTTCTTTTGCGCACAGCTCATACAGCGCTTTGTGCATCAGGCCGACAGCCGGTTGATCTTTGATGTGGTGATGATCGGTGTCATCTTGGGCGCGCTTATCGCGCTCGGCTTGATCGTGGTGTTCACCATCATCCCGCCCGATACCTGGGCAAACGAGATTTACCATATGGTGGAAAGCGACCAACTGGACGCCGATACCGGTCAGCCGATTATGGTTAGCCAGCCCGTCGGCACAACCTATGGCGCGCGGGCGCGTGTCTGGGTGGCGTTGGTCATCGTGCCGGTGGCGCTGTTGTGCATCGGTCTCGCGCTGCTGCATTGGTTGATGCATCTGCGCAGTGGCGTGCGCATAGTCTCTGTGGTCTTGGCGGTGTTCCTCATCGCGGCGCCGGTCGCCGGGATTGTTGTTGCCTTAGAGGACGCTTCGCACATCGAGGCGACCGACACCGGGGTATCCGAGCCGGCCCAACCCGGCACGGTGGCAGCGGATGGTGTCATGACGACTGCGAGCGACAAGCTGGTGAAATATGGCCCGTTGATCTTGATCGATGCTTTGGTGATCTTGCTGGCCGGCGCGCTTGCCGTGCTCTCTCGGATGATGGGCTGGTGGACACGGTTTATCGAACTGCCGGTCTTTGCGCCGCTGATGATAATGGGCACTTTGGTCTTGCCCTGGCTTACCGCATTCGCCATCTATCTTCAGGGCGAGGACCCCACGGCCTATGATGACTATTGGCTGATGATTCTAAACTTTGTGCCCTTCCTGGCGGTCTCGGTTATCGTCGGCATCGCCTGGGACTGGCGCTGGGTGATCGCGGCGGGCATCTTCTATGCGCTCTGTGCTTTCTTCTTCACGACCATGTTCACCAACGGGCGCGGCATGATATCCGGCGTCATCGGCTCGCTGGGCTATTGGCTGGGCCAGCAAGACGACCGGCGCGGCAGCCAGCCGCAGTATTTCTATGTGTTGCAGACGGTCTTCTATGAGTTCCTGCCCCTGCTGGGGGCGATGGGCGCCGGTGTGTTGGGCCTCAACCGCTTCTTCCAGAAGCTCGCCGCGCCCGGACCTGCCGCGCCCGCCGCCCGTGAAGGCGATATCATCGAACGTCCGACACCGGTTTCGGCGCTCGCGCTGCGCCGTGTGCCGGTGATGACCTTCTTCGGCTATCTGGCGGTGGCAAACTTCATCGTCTATACCTACTCTGGCGAGAAGATGCCCTGGCTTACCACGCATCTGAGCACTCCGATGATCTTCCTGGCCGCATGGTTCTTTGCGTGGAGCTTCGATAAGATCGATTGGCGCGCCTTCATGCAGTGCGGCTGGGCGCTGCTGGCGCTGGCGCCCTTGATGTTCTTCGCCACATGGCGGCTTCTCTTGGCGATCTTTGAGCCGGGCAAACAGCCCTTCTTAGGCAGCAGCATCTCTTGGCTTTACCTCACCGGGGAATGGCTGGCGGCGCTGGCGACCTTCGCCGGCGGCTTGGCCGTGACGGTCTATGTAATGTGGCGCGCCGGGGTTGCACAGGTTGCGCGGGTGCTGTTGGCGGCGGGGTTTATCTTCTTGCTGCTCCTGACCGGGCGCGTCGCATGGATGGCCGCATACATCAACTACGACTCGCCGAAGGAGTTCATGTTCTACGCGCACGCATCGGAAGCCACCAAGCGCATCCTCCACATGATCGAAGACGTCTCGCTGAAGACCACCGGCGGCATGGACCTGATCTTTGCCTATGACGACATCAACTCCTGGCCGATGAGCTGGTACTTCCGCGACTTCCCCAACGCGCGTTTTTATGGGCACAGCCCCAGCGTGCAGACCCTGGACGATGCCAAGATAGTCATCGCAGGCGATGCAAACATCGGGAAGGTCGCGCCCCTGCTGCAGGATCGTTATTATCGCTACGAATATAACCGCATGGTTTGGCCGATGCAGGATTACTTCGGCATCACGCTGGAGAAGATCGACCACCTCTTTGCACCCGACGGTGCCCAACTGCGTCGAGGCCTGTTCGATATCTGGTGGAGCCGGGACTATGCCACCTTTGCGCTGGCGATCGGCCACACCCCCGACCGATTTAATATTAACAACTGGCCGGTTGCGCAGAAGACGGCGGTCTTCGTGCGGAAGGATATCGCCGCGCTCACCTGGATCTATGGCATTGGCGAGACGGCACAGATCGAGACCGGCTTGGAAGACCCCTATGCGCGCAATACGTTGACCCTCGACGCACAGGCTTCGCTGGGCGAGGCCCTCGGCCTTAACGCGCCGCGTGGTATGGCGCTCGACGCCGAGGGGAACCTATATGTCGCCGATTCAGGTAATCACCGGATCGTGGTGCTCTCGCCCGACGGCAAATTGCTCCGCACGGTGGGCGGTCCAAACCCGGATTACGCCGACGGCATGACCGGGGGCGCCGGTTACCTCAACCAGCCCTGGGGTGTGGCGGTAGCAGAAGACGGCACGATCTTTGTCGCCGACACATGGAACCACCGCATCCAAGCCTTCTCACCGGAGGGCGAATATCGCAACGAGTGGGGGTACTTTGGCAGTGTCGCCGAGCTGACCGGCTCCGACGCCTATGCCTTCTATGGTCCGCGCAATGTGGTGGTGTATGATGACGAGGTCTATGTGGTGGATACGGGCAACAAACGTGTGCGCGTCTATGACCTCGATGGCAACTTTATGCGTGATATCGGCAGCGGCGGGATGCTGCCGGGGCAGCTCAGCGAGCCGGTGGGCCTTGCCCTCGACGAGAGCGGCAACCTCATCATCGCCGATACCTGGAACCGGCGTGTCCAAGTGTTCGACCATTCCGGCGGCTACCTGCTCGATTGGCGGGTCGAGGCTTGGTATGGGCTGGCGGGCGAGCTGCGTTCGGGCAATCTGCCCTTCATCGCATACGACGATCGGGGCAATGTCTATGTGCCCGACCCCGACACCTGCCGGGTGATCGTCTTCAACAAGACCGGCACATATCGCTATCGCTTTGGGCAGTGCGGCACCGAAACTTACACGATGCAGCAGTTTAATACACTGGGCGGGCTGGCGGTGAACGATAAATATCAGCTCTATGTTATCGACCCCGGCGCGAACCGCATCTTGCGCTACGATTTGGCGCAAGAGCCGGCGCTGGAGCCACCGGAAGCAAACCCATAGCAAGTTCAATCTCGGAGCGAATATGGCACAAACACAAGCTCACCCCACATCTTCCCCCGCCGGCACACGGCTGATGGCCCGCGTCTATGCCTTGAACTGGGAGGCTGCCGCCTATCTGTTAATCTTCGCGCTGGCTTGCTTCACGCGCTTCCATGACCTGGGCGTGCGCGCCATGAGCCACGACGAGAGCTTGCATACCAAGTATTCGTGGGACCTGTATAAGCATGGCAACTTCTCGCACTCTCCGCTCATGCACGGGCCGCTGCTGTTCCATATGACCGCGCTCTCTTACCTCTTGTTTGGCGATAACGACTTTACCTCGCGCATTTATATCGCCGTGCTGGGCGTCGCCATCGTGATGATCCCGCTGCTCTATCGGCGCTGGCTGGGCCGGACGGCGGCGCTCCTGGCGGCGGTGATGTTCCTCATCTCGCCCTACATGCTCTATTATTCGCGCTACGTCCGCCACGACATCCCGGCGGTCTTCTTCGTGCTGTTGATGGTATGGGCCGTGTTCGCATACCTCGGAGATGCTGCCCGCCGCCCCCGATGGCTCTATATCATCGCCGCCTGCCTGATCTTGCTCTTGGCGACCAAAGAGGTAGCCTTCATATACATTGTCATCATAGGCAGCTTTCTTGCTCTGCTTCTCGGCGTACAGCTCCTGTCCCGGCACGCCGCCCGCCGCATGTTCTATACCGGCATCGTCGGCATGGTCTTGGGCGCAGCGCTCGCTATGGGCCTGATCGTGATGTTGGCGATCAACCCTCTGCCCTGGGAGACGTCGGGGGAGACATTGCGTGGGGTTGTTTGGAGCTTGTCGGTCGTCGGGGCGATGTTTGCTCTGGTGTTGGGCGTGGGGGCTTACCGCCGTGGCGTCGAGGGCTTCCCGTCCCGTGAGGTGATGGCGATCATCGGGCTGGCGCTGGTGGTGGCGTTGGTGGGCGTCGGCTTGGAGGAGGCAACCGTCTATGTCAGCGAAGAGGCCGCACCCGTCGAGACTATCCCGCCCAACACGCCCCTCCCCGGTTTGGATGCGGGCCTTGAGACAATCTTTGAGACATATCGCGGGTTGATCGTATTCGGTGTGTTATCCACCATATTGGGCTGTGTGGTGCTCATCTATACACGGTGGGCGGGCTGGTGGGGGGCGCTCTTGGCGTGGCCGACCTTCGATGTACTGGTCATCATCGGCTCTCTTATCTTGCCCTGGCTGACGCCCCTTATCGTCAAAGCCCAGGGGTATGAGCCGACCGACTATAACAACTTCCTGCCGATCGTCCTCACTCTAATGCCCTTCCTGTTACTCTCGATCTTCGTCGGCTTCACATGGAACTGGCGTTGGGGCATCGCCGCCGGTGTATTCTATGGCTTGTTCTTCCTCTTCTTCACAACGCTGTTCACCAACGGGCAGGGTCTGGCGACCGGCATGATCGGCTCGCTGGGATATTGGCTCAAGCAGCAGGGCGTACGGCGTGGCAGTCAGCCGCAGTATTACTATGTCTTGCAGGTTGCATTCTATGAATTCCTGCCGCTCGTCGGCACGTTGGGCGCGGGCGTATTAGGGCTGGCCCGCTTCCTCCGCCGCCCCGCGCCGGGCGACGCCCCCGACTCTGCGCCGGTTTTCCGCCCCTCTGTGGTGGCTTTCTTCGCATACCTGACCGGCGCAAACTTCATCGCCTACACCATCGCGGGCGAGAAGATGCCCTGGCTCACCACGCACCTCACCACACCGATGATCTTCCTGGCGGCTTGGTTCTTCGCACG